>JBBKWK010000100.1:0-2776 GCA_037968915.1 Pontixanthobacter sp. | reverse complement strand
ACGTTTTATGACAAGTGAAGTGTCCGGTTGCCCATGGGGCGGAGTAGCTCAGCTGGTTAGAGCAGCGGAATCATAATCCGCGTGTCGGGGGTTCAAGTCCCTCCTCCGCTACCATTGATAATGCGCCAATCTGCGCGGACACTGATATTAACCGTCATCAGCTCGCAGCATGCCCGGTGAACTTCCAATCGGGGAAGTATTGCGGCCAAGCATGGCAATTATTTAATTCTGGCGCGGAACCGTATTACGAAATTTGGGCTCGGGCTTGCGCCCGAAGGCATGGTGCCTTTGGGATTGAGACAGATATGACGGACATTCGCGTCAAATCCAGCAATGGGATTGTAGGTGCAAGCCGCAAAATTTGCCGGTGCCGCCGCAGCGTTTGAATAGCGAACATCTGTCCCCGGCGTGAATGTCAGATTTGCGCCGTTGGACACGAACTCAATCGGCCCCACGACCGGGCCAGCGCCATCATAGTCGGCATTATAAAATTCCAGTTGCGCTGGAATGGTGTCCACCACAAAGATACTATCTCCGTCGGTTGGCCCGTTCCCGGAGTTTGTAGTTGTTATTGCGTAGACGACTTCATTGCCCGGCACCGCATAAAGGCTTGCTGCTGTAGGGTTGTAAAGCGAGGAGCCCTTGGCGATAGAAATGGTCGGCAATCCGAAGATCGTTAGTGCATAATCTTCAACCTCACCATTGGAGGCAACACCGGTTGAGCCCAGGCCCGTAATGGTCGACCACCGGAAGCGGGCGAAGGTTTGTGAAAGCGTTGCTGTTGACGGGGCGGTGAAGGTGAGCCCAATTGTCCCGGTTGCCGGGTTGCTGTCTCCCGCCCCGTTGTCGGCCACATTTGTCGCGATTTGCTCGCCTGCATCAGCGAATGAGCCGTTGCCGTTGAAATCGATCCACGCCTGCAGTCGCCCTCCAGCACCTGTCACCTGCACCGCAATGGTTCTGGAAAAAGTTCGGCGGAGTTGCGGGATCGTAACCCCGTCATCGCCAAGATCGCCATCTGCGTTGGGGCTGTTATACCGGGCCTGCTCAGCTGTGTTGGTGGCCCCGATCCGAATTAGGGGTATGATGTCGTGGATCGGGTTCCCGTATGCCGCCGGTGCATCGCCAAAATCCTGCGAAACTACAGTCGTTTGCGAAGGGAGGGGCAAAGCGGGGCAGCTGAAGTCGAGCGACGTCAACCGGGTTGTACTGCCCGACCCTAGCGAACCGATGCGATAGTTGAAGGTGCTTGAACTGGTATAAAGAACCGAGACGATGTTCTGCGTCGCAGTCGGATCGATCCCGGGTGCGGTGAACGTCGTCGCCGATTCAAACCGTATGTTGTTCGCCACAGATGGGCCCGACGCATTTACGTCCAGCCTGGTGTTCGCATCGAGCACATATGCAGAATAGGGCGAGGAAAATTCAGAATATTCTCTTAGGGAACCGCTATCGCCATCAATGTCTATGCCAGATGCCGCAAAATCGACCGCGATGGGAGTTGTTGTTCCCGCGATATAAAAAGTGATCGTAAAATCTACGCTGCCGGGTGCATTCCCGACCAATTCCGGTTGGAAATTCTGAATCAATCCGCTGTCGCGATCAATGATTGCCAAGCTGGCATTGTTAAGCGTGTTGATGCGGACGCGGGCGTCCACTCCCGTTGCTACGTTGCTAAATCTATAGATCGCGCCAGCACTAAGAGCTGTTCCCGAAATCAGGGTCGGGTTGCGGAAATCAAATGTTGTAATTGGCCGGCCATAGCACGTCACAAGCTGCGCCTGTGCTGGAGCGGCGATCCCAAGCAACAGGAACAGTCCTAAAAGCACGGTAGCGCTCGCACTGATCAAGCGTTTAACAATCGCATTGAAGATGAGCAGATCGTCAAACATTAGCGGCCGCCTCTGAGGCCCAGAAAACCAAAGGTATCGGCATCGAATTTCAGGCGAACTGATGCATAGATCCCCCGGTCGGTGTTTCGCGCAGCGGAGAAATCCCGGTCCCGAAATCCGCTTACATTGTATCCAACGGTCAGGAGCGTGTTCTTGGCTGGCGCGAAACCTATTTGCGGGCCGATGGCGAAGCTGGTTGTCCCGTCGCCAATGTTTTTGCGCACGGAGGCGGTGCCGCCGACTTCGATACTTTCGTTAAGGCCGATGCGCAAATCAAGCCCTCCCAAGACTGTGGTGCCGGAAAAATCGAAGCCTTCGACACGATCGAAATTATAGCGACCGCCTACGAATACACCAATTTCAGTGCGATGAACCAGTTCGCCATCGTCGGTACCTTTTGGTGACCAGTTCGTCGAGATACTCGCGATGAGTCGTTGTGATTTCGCATCGCCGTTGACTGTCAGTGCGGTAGAGCCGACCGGTCCATCCTGACCAGCGATTGCGTTGGACACCCGGTCGCTGCGGAATTCGAGCTTGGCGAGCGCCGCGAACGGCGATTCCTCAGGACGGTAAGCTGCAGACAGCGTTGCATCGACGATCTCGGTCTGAGTGTCTCCATCGCCGGTAGCGCGGGTCCAGGACACGCCAGATCCGACCAGAATACCGTTACCAAGTTGGCGTATTACGCCGCCAGTGAACCCGGTCCGGTTGGCAAATTCACCATCGCGAAATTCACCGCGCGCGGTGGCTGCCCACTGGTCCATGCGCCACGAAGCGCCGAGTGTGATTGCCGTGAAATCTTCGAACAGCGCGCCATCCTGTGAAAGATGCCCTCCGCTGGCAACAGGCTGATCAAGATTGATGATGTCAGACACGTCGGAGCT
>JBBKWK010000099.1:0-3854 GCA_037968915.1 Pontixanthobacter sp. | reverse complement strand
GCCACGCGCACCCCGATGGTGATGGGGCTGAAGGAATTGCTGGGGAACTGGGTCGCCAGCCAGATCGACATTCTTCAGCGCCGCACCCAGCACCGGCTGGACAAGATCGCGGCGCGGCTCGAATTGCTCGAAGGCTACATCATTGCCTTCCTCAATCTCGACCGGGTAATCGAGATTATCCGCACCGAGGATGAGCCCAAGCCGATCATGATGGCGGAATTCGGCCTGACCGACCGGCAGGCCGAAGCGATCCTGAACATGAGGCTGCGTAGCCTGCGGCGGCTGGAAGAAATGCAATTGCGCGGTGAGCGGGATGATTTGCTCAAAGAGCAGACCGAGCTGGAAACGCTGCTTGGCTCACCTGCCCGCCAGCGTACCCGGCTCAAGCGCGACATGAATGCGCTGCGCAAGGAGTATGGCGAGGACACCAAGCTGGGTAAACGCCGGACGACCATCGCGGAAGCAGCGCCCACCGTGGAATTCTCGATGGATGCGATGATCGAGAAGGAACCGGTGACGGTCATCCTGTCGGCCAAGGGATGGATCCGTGCGGCCAAAGGACATGTCGATCTGGGCGGCGACGGCAAAGGCGCGGACTTCAAATATAAGGAAGGCGACGCCCCTGCCTATGCACTGCACGCACAGACCACCGACAAACTACTGATCGCACTCGATAATGGCCGGTTTTACACCCTTGGCTGCGACAAATTGCCGGGCGCGCGCGGATTTGGCGAACCGGTCCGCAATATGCTCGATTTCGACAATGGAGCGCAGATCGTCGGGGTCTTGGTGCACCGGCCCAAGGGGCAATTGCTGCTCGCTGCCGCCAATGGCAAGGGCTTCGCAGCAGAAACGGACGAGTTGCTCGCCGAAACCCGAAAGGGGCGGCAAGTGGTCAATCTGAAGGGCGACAACCGTTTGGTTGTAGTGACCGAAATCGCCGCCGAACACGATCATGTCGCGGTTGTCGGCGACAATCGGAAGCTGGTGATTTTCAGTCTGGAGGAATTGCCGATCCTGGGCCGTGGGCAAGGCGTTACGCTGCAGCGATACCGCGATGGCGGAATGTCTGATGCAATACCCTTCACGTTGGAGGAAGGGTTAAGCTGGGCGATGGGCGGCGAAAGTGGCCGGACGCGTACGGAAAAAGATGTCTGGCAATGGAAGGTCGCGCGCGGCGCAGCAGGCCGGATGCCGCCACAGGGTTTCCCCAGAAACAACAAATTTTGACAACAAATTTTGAAATAAAAAGGGCCGAAACAGACTTTCGTCCACTCCGACCCTTCCTTGCGACCCGAACGGCTCGGGAACTTTTTTACCAGCTTTAGCCTTCGGGTGTTCCCGTCTCGGCTGCGGCTTCGATCTGATCCATGGTGAACAATGCGATAAGCGTACCGTTCGCGCTAACCGCAAAATGCTTGCGCAACATGGCCACCGGACCTGATTCGATCTCTACTAAAACATTTTCGCCGTCGACCGACGTCACACTACCCAGCATTAAATCGCCAGCAGTATGGACCATTGCGCCTGGCACCAATGCCGCATCGCGTTGAGCCATGGCGGCAGCGATCTGCTCGTCCAGCATGGCATTAATTTGGGCCTGGGTAACCGTGATGGTCGGCCCGTTTTCGCCAGTGCCGAATACATCTGCAGGCAGCGGCGCTTTGTGCTTGCCGGTATCGACCGTTACAATTCCTCCGGCCACACTTTTGACTGTCCCGACCACTTCGCCTTGCGGGCCATAAATAGTCGCACCAACAGTCAAGTCACCGTCTGCAGCTGAGACAATTACCGACGAAAACGCCAGCGCACCTGCAGCAGCCAATTTCATAAACTTCATCTTGTCACTCCATCAAGGATTGGAATTCGCACAATCACCCAGCAAATAACCTCAAGATATGAATACCAAACAGCGACCGAATTGGGACGGGATCGCAAATTGCCATACCCGGTTCCCTATAATCAGTCGTCCGCCAGCGTGGATAAATCCACTGACCAGTAACCTGGGCGTTCGTGGGCAAGCGGCCAAAGCCTCATCCCTAGCATTTGGGCCCGAGGATAAGCGCTTTGAAACTTCCAACCTATTAAGAGATACAACCTTAAGCGGGACTGAAGCGTTCCCGCCCCAGCCACGCTTGGTCGTAAAAAGTGTTCAGTTGGGCCGACTGCGCGACTGACGATTGCCGCCGCCGCCCGACCGAGGGCCATTGTTAGGACGTGCTGCGGTTACAGGATTGGTTACCGGTCCACGGCCGCCTTCGTTGCGGCCACCACTGCGGCCGCCGCCCGCATTTTCATTGCTACGTTCACCGCTACGCTCACCAGTACGCGGACCGCGATTGCCGCCGCCCTGACCGCCGCCTTGGCCGCCGCGACCCCGACCCTGACCGCCGCCTTGACCGCCGCCTTGCCCGCCGCGTCCACGACCCTGACTACCGCCACGACCTTGTCCGCCGCCGCGATTGCCTGGTGCCCGTTCGGCACCGGAACGCTTAGGCGCTGGAGCCGGCAGAGTTCTAGCCAGCATCTGGAAATTTTCAGGCAAAGGCATTGGGGTGAGCTTTACACCCGTCAGCCGTTCGATCCCGCGGATAAAAGGCTTTTCATCGCCCGCAATATAGGAAATTGCGATCCCGTCTGCCCCAGCGCGGGCCGTACGGCCGATCCGGTGAACATATTGTTCCGACACGTTGGGAATTTCGAAATTAAACACATGGCTGACGCCGGTGACGTCGATCCCGCGTGCGGCAATGTCGGTCGCAATCAGCACCGGCACTGCGCCGTTGCGAAACCCGTCCAATGCGCGGGTGCGCTGGGCCTGCGTTTTGTTGCCGTGAATGGCTGCTGCGTTGATCCCGGCGGCGACCAGATGCCGCACTACTTTGTCCGCGCCGTGTTTGGTGCGGGTGAATACCAGGCTCTTGTCGATCGACTTGTCATCCAGGCCGGCCTTCAGCGTGAGCGTGAGCAGTGCCTGTTTTTCGGCTTGGTTGATGTGGATGCCATATTGCTCCACCCGTTCAGCAGTGGTCGATTGCGGCGCAACTTCCACCCGAACCGGGTTCTTGATGAAGCGCTTGCCCAGATCGGCAATCGCCTTGGGCATGGTGGCGGAGAAAAATAGGCTTTGCCGGTCTTCGGGCAGCATGGAAGCGATACGGGCCAGCGGCTTGATAAAACCGAGGTCCATCATCTGGTCAGCTTCGTCGAGCACGAAAATTTCCACGTGGCGCAAAGTCAGGGCGCGCTGTTCGATCAGATCGAGCAGGCGGCCCGGTGTTGCGACCAGCACATCGGTGCCGTTTACGAGTTTGCGGGCCTGTTTACTGGCAGGAACGCCGCCAAAAATACACTGCACCGACAGGTTCAGATATTTGGCATAGCCGGTCATATTGTCAGCGATCTGCGCTGCCAATTCACGGGTTGGTGACAGCACCAGCATCCGGCACCCAGACGGGAAGTTTCCGGTTGAACTCGCCGCGAGGTGGTGGAGTGAGGGGAGCGCGAATGCAGCGGTCTTGCCGGTGCCGGTCTGGGCGATGCCCAGCAGATCGCGGCCTTCCATCAGCGGCGGAATCGCCTGCTTCTGGATTGGGGTGGGTTCAGTGTATCCCTTGGTGCTGAGCGCACGCAAAAGAGGTTCGGCCAAGCCGAGTTGATTGAAATAAGACATAAATATACTTTCAGGGCGCGCCAGACGGTTCCCACGAAACATGGGATTCCGGGCGCAGAGAATGGGTCTGCGACCCAAGCGTGAAAAGGGAAGCTTAGCGATTAACGCTTGCCGTGCGTCGGCTACGGGACTTCTGCCATTTTTTTAGCGGCGAAGTTCACGCTTGCAGCCGAGTGCGCAT
>JBBKWK010000098.1:0-2739 GCA_037968915.1 Pontixanthobacter sp. | reverse complement strand
CTTTCCATGTCGATCCCGACCGCGCGGCTGAGGCTTAGGCGGCGAGCAGAATGCGTGTAGCGCAGCTCCCAATTCCGGTCGTCGGTGGTGACGACGGTGCCGGTGCGCATTCGTTTTTTCAAATCCGCGCCTTGTGATCCGCTGACTTCCTGCGCGGCCGCTGCCAATGCCTGCTGCACTTCGGCAATGGCGGGCAGAGGAATTTCCGGCGGCAATACATGGTCGAGCACATGATCGTCCCGCAGATAGGCGTGCGCGAGGACATAATCGCCGATCTTCTGACTAGGGCGCAGGCCCCCGCAGTGCCCGATCATCAGCCAAGCCTCTGGCCGCAATACCGCGAGGTGATCGGTGATCGTCTTGGCGTTAGATGGGCCGACGCCGATATTAACCAGCGTAATCCCGCCGCGTCCCTCGCCGATCAGGTGATAGGCGGGCATCTGGTGCCGCCGCCAAGCCGTGTCGGACACATGATTTCGGGCGTTTTCCATTGGCTGGTCGAAATACATTCCGCCTGCGCCCGCGAGCGCGGTAAAGCCGTTCTTGCCCACTTGCTCGCCCGCCCAGTCAACGAATTCATCGACATAACGGTTGTAGTTGGTGAACAGAATAAAGCGCTGGAAATGGTCTGTGCTGGTCCCGGTATAATGCGCCAGCCGCGCCAGGCTGAAATCGGTCCGCAGCCCGTCGAACAGCGACAGGGGGATCGGCCCGCTCATATCCGCAATCTCGGTACCGTCTGCCAGCTCGTCGCCAATATCGGCGAGTTCTGTGGCGGGGAAATGTTGCGCCAGGGTCTGCGGACTAATCCCGGCCAGTTCGGCTCCGATTGCGCCGTCCAGCACATAGGGAAATGGAATTTCCTGCCTCGATGCGCGCACTTCCAGGCTGATGTCGTAATCGCTGCCGATCAATTCCAGCTGCTCGGTCAGATAGTCGGCAAACATGCGCGGCCGGGTTACCGTGGTGGAATAGGTGCCGGGTGCGTTCAGCCGGCCAAAGGCGCGGCTGCGATCTGCTGGCTGTTCCCCGCCGACAAATCGCATGACCAGTTCCGGATAAGCATAGCTGCCATCTTTACGGCGTTCAGGCGGGGGCAGGGTGCCCTCGCGCCCAAAGGCAATGACATCGGTGCGCAGCCGCTCGACCGCAGCATCATACAGCGTTTCCAGCTCGGCGATAATTTTTGTGATTGATTCCATCTTTGGCAATTAGCGCGCCATTCAAGACAATTCAAAGCCCCAGTGCACTGCAGGCACAAAAAAGGGCGCTTCCTTTGCAGGAAGCGCCCTGTTTGACTGGTGTGAAACGCTTAGGCTTCGGTTTCTTCCTGTGCTTCTGCGTTATCTTCGGCCGCGCCATTTTCAGATGGTTCGTCGAGCATGTCGGCAGGAATTTCGCCTGGCTCCAGCGTAGGATCGACAGCTTCGGTGAAGCCGCCAGCGCCGTCAGCCTGATCTTCCTCGAACATGGCTTTCATGACGTCAACGCCCTGGCGCTGCAGTTCAGCTTCGTCATCCGAACGGGCGACGTTGGCCTTGACCATCACGTCAACTTCGGCGTGCAGGCGAACCCGTACGTCGAATACACCAAGCGTCTTGATCGGGTGTTCCAGAATGACCTGCTTCTTGGTCACTTCGTGCCCTTGCGCGGTCAAGCCTTCGACGATGTCGCGGACGGTAACCGAACCATACAGCTGGCCGGAGTTCGAAGACGCGCGGATCAGCACCACTTCGGCGCCTGCGATCTTCTCGCCGGACGTTTCAGCTACACCGCGAAGTTCTTCGTTTTCTTTTTCCAACCGTTCGCGATTGGCTTCGAAAACTGCCTTGTTCGCCGCATTGGCGCGCAGAGCCTATTTGTTGGGCATCAGGAAGTTACGCGCATAACCGTCTTTTACGGTTACGACGTCACCGATGGTACCGAGTTTCTCGATACGTTCGAGCAGAATGATATTCATGGCGCTCGCTCCTTACTTTACGAGGTAGGGCAGCAGGCCGATTTGGCGTGCGCGCTTGATCGCCTTGGCCAGCTCGCGCTGCTTTTTGGCGGATACGGCGGTGATGCGGCTGGGTACAATTTTGCCACGCTCGGACATGAAGCCCTGCAGCAAACGCACATCTTTATAATCGATAACCGGTGCACCCTTACCCGAAAACGGGCAGCTCTTGCGGCGGCGGAAAAACGGACGTGCCATTAGAAACGATCCTCCCGATCGGAACGCTTTTTACGCTCACGGTCTTGTTTGCGCATCATTGCGGACGGGCCTTCTTCATGCTCGTCGACGCGGACGGTCATATAGCGAATGACGTCTTCGTTGATGCGGGTCTGGCGTTCAAGTTCAGCAACAACGGAGCCGGGCCCCTCGATGTTGATCAGCACGAAATGCGCTTTGCGGTTCCGGTCAATCTTGTACGCGAGGTTCTTCAGGCCCCAGGTTTCCGTCTTGGTAACCTTGCCCTTGTTCGCTTCGATAATTTCGGTGGCAGATGCCGCCAGCGCATCAACCTGAGCCTGGCTCAAATCCTGACGCGCGAGAAAAACATGCTCGTATAGAGCCATGTTCGCTTCCTTCACATTGTACTGTCGATCGCTGGCTGATCCGCGGGATTGCGGGGCCCCTCCGACTTTCTTCATATTCACTGCGGTTAGGCAGCGAAGGCGCGCTCATAGCCGTTTGGGTGGACAATGCAAGCGGTGAAGGTGGCCAGAGCTGGATTTTCAGAGCCTATCCCGCCA
>JBBKWK010000097.1:0-3711 GCA_037968915.1 Pontixanthobacter sp. | reverse complement strand
AGCGGTGCATTAGGAAAGCGGTTTTCGACGACCCGCCACTGGTCCGCGACGAAGTCAATCGTCAGCAAGTCATCCAGCTGCAAGAAACCGGCGCGCAGCCCGTCATCAATGTCGTGATTGTCATAGGCGATATCGTCCGCAATCGCGGCAACTTGGGCCTCCAGCGAGGGAAATTGGTTTAGCTGTAGCGGGAAATCGGCATCGAGCTGCGCCAAGGCCCAGCTGGGCTCGGTTACGGGCCCATTATGCTTGGCCAGCCCCTCCAGCAATTCCCAAGTCAGATTGAGCCCTTGATGATCGCAATAAGGGCTTTCGATGCGCATCAGCGTACGCAGCGAATGTGCATTATGGTCAAACCCTCCATGCACCGCCATCGCACTCGACAGCGCATCCTCCCCCGCATGGCCGAAGGGCGGATGACCGATATCATGCGCGAGACAGAGCGCTTCGGTCAGATCCTCGTCCAGCCCGAGCGCACGGGCGATTACCCGACCGATCTGGGCAACCTCGAGACTATGTGTCAGCCGGGTGCGGTAGTGATCGCCATCAGGCGCAATGAATACCTGCGTCTTGCTGCGTAAGCGGCGGAACGAAATCGAATGGATGATCCGGTCGCGGTCGCGCTGGAATTCACTGCGCGGACCGCGTGTGCCCTCGCGGTTTTCGGCAAATTCGCGTCCGCGCGATCGGGTGGGGTCAGCGGCGAATGGGGCACGGGTCATGTGCCAGCGGGCTTAGGAGAGACTGGCGCCGTGAACAACGGGAACAATCTGGCAACAGTCGCGAAAACGCCTTTAATCTTCGCCCATCATCCAATCCACTGCAGCATCACAGTGGATGCGTGCAGAATCGAAAATCGGCAGAACGTTAGCATCAACATCGACCACTAGTTCCAATTCCGTGCAGGCCAACACGATTGCCTTGGCCCCGGCCTGTTCCTTCTGGGTGATGATGCTTTTCAGCGATCTTTCGGCATCCCGGCTTACCTTACCGACCATCAATTCTTCATAGATGATCCGGTCGATCACTTCCACGTTGACCATATCTGGCGGCATCAGGTCCACCCCGTGGGCGACCAGCCGTTGACGAAAAAAGCTCTCGGTCATTACATTGCGCCGCCCGATCACGGCTGCATCGGTGACCCCTTCTTTGGCCATCCGGGCGCCAAGACTGTCGGCCACATGGATGATCGGAATACTCACTTCAGCGGCAATGCGGTCATAATGTTTGTGCATCGCGTTGGCGCAAATCACCAGGCTCTGTGCGCCGGAACTTTCCAGGCGCTTGGCCGCGTCGATGATCATATCGGCGGCTTTTTCCCAGTCCTGGCCACCGCGCAAGCCCTGCAAATCGCCGAAATTGAGGGTTTCCAGCACCAAAGGCGCGGTGGTGCGCGGAGTCGACCGGCGCGCTACACGCCGATTGATCAATTCCATATATGTGAGGGTAGAGACCCAGCTCATTCCCCCTATCAGGCCCAATTTACGCAACGATCTAGTTCCCTGAAATACATGGCCAGCCGGATAAGTTTACCCAGCCGGGTCACAAGGCTTACCACAGGATTGGCGCAGGTCCAGCGGCATGCTGCAGGCTGCGCAATCAGCGGCTGTTAGTGGCTAACGTGTGTTCACCAAGCCACTGCCGAAGCGCCGCAGCGGTCTTTTCGGGGGCTTCTTCCATCGGAAAGTGACCGATTCCCGGATAGGAAATGCTGACAGAATTCTGCAAATTTTCCGCAAACCAGTTGGCAGCGGCAAAGGGGATCAGCGTGTCTTCCTGCCCCCAGATGATCAGGACGGGAACCTTCACTTGACCGACATCTGCTGCATCGAACGGCGTTCTAGCTTGTGCAAAACGCGCAAGGGTCGCCTCGCGATTGCCAGGGTATCGCAATAATTCCCAATAACGGTCGACTGTCTGCGGCGTGACGATCGCCTGGTTGGAAACGCTCTGCGATAGGCTTTGCTTGATAATCGCACGTGGAGTTATCTGGGTAATCAATTGGTTCACAACGGGCAAACCGGCAATCTTGAACCCGATATTACCGCTGCCTGTCTGCTCGACCGGCGCGCCAAAGGCATCGACCAAAATCAAGCCATTGATCCGTTCAGGATGCGCCATCGTATACGAAAGTGCGATCCCGCCGCCCATGGAATTTCCGCCGATCACAAATTTCTCGAGCCCCAGCGTGTCTGCCAATTGATCGACTGACTTCACGAACGCCGCAGTCGAGTAATCCCCGTCGGGCGCTGGCCCAGTCAGCCCATGCCCAAGTTGATCGAAGCGGATGATCCGGTATCGGTCGCTTAGCCGCTCCGTCCAAGGCTGCCAGGCCTGCAAATCGGCATTGGAGCCATGGAGCAGGATGATCACCGGGGCACCCCTCGGCCCTTCGTCACGCAAATGGACGGTCAGCCCGCTGTCCAGCATGACGAATTGCGATGGCGGGCCGCCATATTTGGTCCGCATTGCTGCTTGATCGGTATCGGGAGTGCGGAGAAATACGAACGCAATTGCCAACAATGCTAAGACGGACAGCAGAATTATGCCAAGCCGTCTCATGACGCGTACTTGCCGTGCCCGATTGGCAAATAACAGCTATCATTCAGTTTCGGCATGGTAGTTCTCTTATCCTGTTAGGTACGGAGCGCCAACTCGGCGATGAAACCAACCCGCCGCTCCGTGCGTATAGAACCGGACCGGTATAGAATAAATCACGCCGAATTTAGCGGCGATCAAGAAGGATACACCATGCGAATTGCTTCCCTAATCCTGCCTGCGCTAGCATTAGTCATAGCCGCCTCGCCGGCATATGCTGCGCCTGCGCCGATTACCGGAAAATGGAAAACGGACGACGCAACCTCGGTGATTTCCTTTTACAAATGCGGCGAAGCGATTTGCGGCAAAATCGACCGTTTTCTGGTGCCAGAACCGGCTGGCGGTGCGCTCGACACGAAAAATCCTGACAAGAGCAAGCGCAGTGAAAAATTGCTTGGCAAACGTATTTTCTGGAGCCTTACGCCCGATGGCAAAGGGTTTGAAGGCAAGGGGTATAGCCCGAAGGATGGCCGCTATTTCAGCGCCGATGTTTCCCGTGACGGCGCTAATTTGAAGGTCAAAGGGTGCGTGTCAGTCTTTTGCCGCACGATGACTTTTACCAAATTCTAACAACGCCTGTTATCCCAGTCCCGTCGCGCAAAGAGCGGCGGAGCTGGCGGTGACCGCAATTACTTCAGTATCGCCGACCCGGCGCACACGTTTGATGTAATCACCAAGGCCGGTCGGCTCTGCTGGCTCGCCATCCTGCGCCTCCATGTTTTCCAATTTGCGCAACTGCATGATGCTCAGCCGGTCGACCATCCGCTGCGCCATGCAAGTAGCGCGTTTTTCCGATAGCCCGGCATCGATCAGAGCGGATTTGACCCGCCATTCGACAAAACTATCCACTGCTCCCATCCGGATCGCAAGGGCAATTACCATAGCTGCGAGGATCAGAAAAATGATCAATTTTCGCATGGGTTAGTCGAGATGTTTGATGATTTCTTCGACCATCTTTTTCGCATCGGACAGCAACATCATGGTCTGGTCCATGTAGAACACATCATTGTCGACCCCGGCATAGCCGACCCCGCCCATGCTGCGCTTGATGAACATGACCGTTTTTGCCTTCTCCACATCGAACACCGGCATCCCGTAAATCGGGCTGGTCTT
>JBBKWK010000096.1:0-12810 GCA_037968915.1 Pontixanthobacter sp. | reverse complement strand
ATGCCCTACCGGATGGATGATATTTACGGCGCGCTGCGTCAGGCGGATTTGTTCGTCTCCATCGGCACCTCGGGCGCGGTCTATCCGGCGGCTGGACTGGTCAGGCAGGCGCGAGATCTGGGCGCGCAGACGCTGGAGCTTAATCTGGAGGAAAGTCAGGGTTCGCAATGGTTTCATGAAACGCGGCTTGGCCCTGCTACCAAGGTCGTCAGCCAATGGGTCGAGGAACTGCTGATTTGATACGCCATGCTGGAAGTTGCCACTGCGGCAGGATTCGCGCGGAACTGCGCGACCAACCACAGGAAGCGGGGGAGTGCAATTGCAGCCTGTGCCGCCGGACTGGCGCGCTTTGGCATTACTGTTCGCCCACTCTGGTCACAATTACGGGCGATTGTACGGGATATATTCAGGGCGACCGGACGCTGACGAACTGGCATTGCGGCACTTGCGGGATTGCCACGCATTGGACCATTCTCGACGATTCATCCTACGATCGGATGGGGATTAATCTGCGGCTGTTCGATCCCGCGTTGTGGCAAGATTTGCCGCGCCGGTTGATCGACGGAGCCAGTTTCTAGCTGTTACCGCATGTCTTGCAGGCCGGGTCTTTGGTGAGATTGAGCGTTCGCATGGCAGGCTTCATTCCGTCAAGCAGGTGCAGTTTGCCATATTGCGGATCACCGAATGCGGCCTTGCCGTCCAGCAGCAGGCGGACAGCCTGCATCGCGGCGAAGGTGCCGGCCCAGCCTGCCATTGCGCCCAGCATCCCGTCCTCCGCGCAAGTATCGCAATCCTCTGCGTCAAAGGCATCGCCGACATAGCAGCGATAACAGGGCTGGTCCGTCAGATGCCCGGCAAATGCTCCGACTTGCCCCTGAAATCGGCCTACAGCTGCACTGAGCAATGGCACGCCCCCCGCTACGCACGCATCGGATATGGCAAGACGTGTCGCGAAATTGTCCGTCCCGTCCACCACCAGATCAGCCTCCCCGATCAGCGAGACGGCATTGTCTCGCGCGACCCGATCATCACGGATGGTTACGATGATCCGATTGTCGAAATTGGCGAGCCACCCGCGCGCAGCGACGGCTTTGGAATGGCCGATATCGCGCTGCGAGAACAGCGTCTGGCGCTGCAGGTTGGACAATTCGACATCGCCATCATCAATCAGAGTCAGATTACCGATGCCCGCCCCGGCGAGATATTGCAGGGCCGGGCTGCCGATCCCGCCCAGGCCGACCAACACGACATGCGCCTGGGACAACGCTACTTGGCCTGCGCCGCCCACTTCGGGGATGACGATATGGCGGGCGAAACGATCGAGGCGGTCAGGGGATAGAACCATGCTTTCCCCTTAAGACGGGGAGGCATTGCCTGTCGACAAGGCTGTGCACAGGGCTGTGCAAGCAACAGGCAAAACCCGGCCCATAACCTGTTCAGATCCTGTTGAGAGGTGGAAGCGCTGTGCTCAGCTTTCGAGCTGCCGGAGCAAGCTGCGCACATCGCCGTCCATATCGGCATCACGGGTGCGCAAATCCTCGATCAGGCGCACGGCATGTATCACCGTGGAATGATCGCGTCCGCCAAATTTCCGGCCGATTTCGGGATAGCTGCGCGGGGTCAGCACCTTTGACAGATACATTGCGACCTGCCGCGGGCGTACTACTGCACGGGCACGGCGCTTGCTGCTCATTTCGCTGCGGTCGATCCGGTAGAACTGGCACACCGTACGCTGAATTTCGTCGATCGTAATCCGGCGGCGATTGGCCGACAAGATATCGGTTAACTGTTCCTCGGCCAGTTGCAGCGAAACCGTCTGTCCGGTCAGTTGGGCATAGGCGATCAATTTGTTGAGGCCGCCGACCAACTCGCGAACATTGCGGGTGATTGTACGGGCGAGGAATTCGATGACATCGCCGGGAACTTCCAGCGGCGCAAACCGGGTCAGTTTGGATTCGAGAATCTTGCGGCGCAGCTCAATATCGGCAGGGGCGATATCAGCAACCAGCCCCATCGACAGACGGCTGAGCAGGCGCGGTTCCACGCCGTCCAATGCTTGCGGCGCTCGGTCGGCGGCAAAAACCAGTCGCTTGCCCTCGGCCAGTAGCGCATCAATCGTATAAAGCAGCTCTTCCTGCGCGGAGGCCTTGCCGATGATGAACTGGATATCGTCGACTAGCAACAGGTCGAAACTGCGCAGCCGAGCCTTGAATTCCATCATCTGGTTCTGTTTCAGCGACTGGACGAATTCGACCATGAAGCGTTCCGCACTGCAGTAGAAAATGCGCGCGCGAGGATGGGCAGCGAGATAGGAATGTCCAATCGCGTGCAGCAGATGGGTTTTGCCCTGGCCGGTAGCGGCTTTCAGATAGAGCGGCGAAAACTGTGGGGTTTCGGTAGCGGCCATCCGCTGCGCCGCGTTGCAGCCCAGAACATTGTTTTCACCGGTCACGAAGGCACCAAAGGTCAGCGAAGGATCGAGACCGACGGAGGACGTAAAGCCCCTCTCGCCGATTGTGCCCGCCGCGATCATCGACGGATCGCTGCCATCATTGGCCGGGCGCCTGCCATTGGCATAGGAGCCATTACCGTAAGCGCCATGCAAGCCGTCTGAATAGTTGCCGCCATGAAGCGTCATTTCGGGCAATTTGCGGCGACCGGGGTGTACCGCAATGCGCACATGGCGCACTTCACTGCGAGCAATCTTCCATGCCAATGAAAGGCGATCGGAAAACCGGTCCAATACCCAGTTGGCGGAAAAATCGGTCGGCAAATAAAGGTCGAGCGTGCCGGTGTCATTGCAGAAGCCGCCCAATTGGATCGGTTTGATCCACTGGCTGTGTAATTGATGGCCCAGATCTTTGCGCAGGCCCTGGCTGATATCCGACCAATCGGCTGCCAGGTTTACCGCTTCCAGATCTTCCATGCTATCGCCATCGCCCTTGCGTTTCGCCTCACCCGCACCGCTGTCTTTGCTTGCCATCGATTTCTCAGACCCCACCACTTCGGCTTTTTACCGATTATCCAAAAAAAACTCCGATAGCCATGACACAGTGTGCTCGAATGCGAGAAAATCTCGTGAACATAGCTGCGCCATTCCCGGGAATACAGTCTCCCCGGGCATGCCCCCTATCGGCCAATGTTATTAAGGCTCAGGCTGTCCAGCCCCGAACCGTGTGACGTGTTATGGACGGGTTTTCCGGTGACGCAATAGCGTTAGGGCTAAAAAATCCGAAATAAAGCTGTTGACTCGACCCAACCCCGCAGGTTTGCGTTTAAGAGACTGTTTACCCTCGATTTTCACCATTTTAGATCTGCGAATCGTGGACTTTCTAGGCTTTGCGAGAGAGACCGGTGTCATAGAGCCGTAACAAAAAAGGCCGACGCTAAAAGCACCGGCCTAATCAGTTTAAATAAACAAGCTCGCAGCCTGCAACATTAACGCTGTTTTTTTGCGAATCGCGAATCGAATCAGAGTGCAGCAACCCGTTTCGACAGTCGCGACATTTTGCGCGATGCGGTATTCTTGTGCATCACACCGCGCGCAACGCCGCGAGCCAATTCAGGCTGGGCAGCTTTCAAAGCTTCTGCAGCAACAGTCTTGTCGCCGCCTTCGATGGCGGATTCGACCTTCTTCACGAATCCGCGGATGCGGCTCATGCGGGCGCCATTGATTTCGGCGCGGCGATCATTGCGGCGGATACGTTTACGGGCTTGCGGCGAATTGGCCATGTCTGTCCTTAATCAGGCCGCCGCTGAAGCGGCCGGAAAACTTGAATTTAAAAAATCGGAAGCGGCAGTTTCCCGCCGGAAAGCGCGCCCCTTACAAAGCGTGACGCGAATCGTCAATGTTTGTTTAGCGCTTGTTTAGCCTCAAACGCCGGTCGGCCGGCCGGCCTTTGGCCGCCGCAACCAGGATCATGGCTCCAGCAAGAGATGGCATGGGATGATCCGGTGCGCGGCCAGCGGACCGCAAGGGCGACTGCCCGCCGGGCGGTTAGCCCGCCCCCTCGGAGGCGTGAGCGCAGCGAACTGGCCGTGAGAGAAAACAAAACTGCCACATAATCCATACTCCCTCACTTCTGACATTTCGGGCAATACCACGTGCTGCGCCCGCCTTGGGTGATGCGCTTTATGACACCATTATCGCCGCGTTTGCAGCTTTCCCCCTCGCGGCCATATACTTCGAAGCGGGTGGCGAAATAGCCGAGTTCTCCGTCGGGCCGTGCGTAATCGCGCAGGGACGATCCGCCATCTTCGATCGACTGCAGCAGCACTTCGCGAATCGCAGGCACCAGCCGGGCGAGCGCGGGCCGGGACACTTTTCCAGCTGGCTTGTCCGGCCTGATCCCGGCTCTGAACAAAGCCTCGCACACATATATATTGCCCAGGCCCGCGACGATTCGCTGATCGAGCAGCAAGAGCTTGATCGCCTGTTTGCGGCCCTCCAAGTCGCGGTGCAGATGATCTACAGTCAATCCGGGGCCGAGCGGTTCGGGGCCCATCGCGGCAAAGGAAGGCCAGCTTTCGAGCAGATCCGTATCGACCAGATCGACCCAGCCAAAGCGGCGCGGATCACATAAAGCAAAGTGGTGGTCGGAGGTTTCGATCACGAAATGGTCGTGCTTATCTAGCGTTTCGGGATCAATCCGCCAGCGCCCGCTCATGCCCAGATGGAAGATGATGGTGCGCGCCCTGTCGGTGTGGATCAGCCCGTATTTGGCCCGCCTGCTGAGACCTGTCACCCTCGCGCCTGTCAGCGCTTGCACCAGATCCACCGGGAACGGGCGGCGCATATCCGGCCGGTTGACGGCAGCGCGGATAATTCGCTCCCCATCGAGGAACCGGGCAAGCCCGCGAACCGTTGTTTCAACTTCGGGAAGTTCAGGCATTTCCAAGTTCCGGCATCAGGCCCTCTAACACCCTTTCCGGCGGGGGCAATTGTCCGTAAGGCGGCGCATATGAGTGATCAGGTTTCTTTCGGCTATAAAGACGTCGATGCGAGCGAGAAGGCCGCCCTGGTGGGTGAAGTCTTTTCCAATGTTGCGGCCAAATATGACATCATGAACGATGCCATGTCGGGCGGAATGCACCGTCTATGGAAGGACCGTTTCGTGCGGCGGGTCAAACCGCAATATGGCGAGGCGATTCTGGATATGGCTGGTGGCACGGGCGACATTGCCTTTCGCATGGCGGAAAAGGGCGCGGATGTGACCGTGTCCGACATCAATCAGGAAATGCTTGATGTCGGGATAGAACGCGCAATGGACCGGGGCATCGATAGCCTAGTCTGGTCGCGTCAAAATGCCGAGGAACTGAGCTTTTCCAGCCGCATGTTCGATGCCTATACGATTGCATTCGGTATCCGGAACGTGACCCATATCGACCGCGCTTTGGCGGAAGCGTACCGGGTGCTGAAACATGGCGGGCGGTTCTATTGCCTGGAATTTTCGACCACCGAATGGCCGGGCTTCAAGGATGTTTACGACCTCTATTCGCATAAATTGATGCCCAAGATCGGCAAATTGATTGCAGGTGACGAGGAAAGTTATCGCTATCTGGCCGAATCGATCCGCCGGTTTCCCAAAATGCCGGTGTTCGAAGGTTTAATCCGGGAAGCCGGGTTCAGTCGCACGAAAGTCGAACCGATATTGGGCGGTGCTGTCGCGATCCATTCAGGTTGGAAAATCTGATTTCGTGACCAGGCCTGCAACCCATATATGGCGGCTCCTGAAATGGGGCCGGACCTTGGCTAAACACGGTGCATTGCGCGGGATCGAGCGCGATCCCAATACGCCTGACCCGGTCAAGCGGTTGACCCGGCTTGCCCGGTTGGGGACTTTCCAGCCCAAGCTGCCGAATTACGCCGAAGCATTTCGCGATATTGGCCCGGCGGCAATCAAGTTGGGGCAATCGCTGGCCACGCGGCCCGACCTGGTGGGTGAAGAAGCCGCGCAAAATCTGCTCTCACTGCAGGATAATCTTCCACCGGTCGATTTCGAGCAGATCAAGCGAGTGATCGAAGCTAGCTTCGCGCGTCCAGTCGATTCGCTGTTTTCCAGCATCGATCCCGATCCGATAGGCGCGGCGTCCATTGCGCAGGTTCACCGCGCTGTGACCACCGAAGGCGTACATGTCGCGGTCAAGGTGTTGCGGCCCGGCATCCGCGAAAAATTTGCCAAGGATATCGCAACCTACGAATGGGCTGCGGCCCATTTGGAAGCGATGGGCGGCGAAGCCAAGCGGCTGAGGCCTAGGCTGACGATTGCCAATTTCCACCGCTGGACCAATAGCGAACTTGACCTCCGGCGCGAGGCGGCCAGCGCAAGTGAACTGTCCGAAAGCATGAAAGCCGTGGCAGGCTATGTCATTCCCGCAATCGATTGGGACCGGACCAACGGCAAGGTCCTGACGATTGAATGGGTCGACGGGATCAAGATCAGCAATCGCGAAGCTTTATTGGCTGCAGGACATGATTTGCCCGAATTGGCGGGCCGACTGGTGCTGGCTTTCCTGACGCAGGCGATCAGCGGCGGATTTTTTCATGCCGATATGCACCAGGGCAATCTATTCGTTCGTGCTGACGGGGCGATTGTGGCGATTGATTTCGGAATCATGGGCCGGATCGACCGCCGTGCCCGGGCTTGGTTGGCGGAAATTCTCTACGGGCTCACCACCGGCAATTATCGCCGCGTGGCCGAAATTCATTTCGAGGCGCAATATGTGCCAAGTTACCATTCCGTCGACGAATTCGCGACCGCGCTGCGGGCGGTTGGTGAACCGATGCGCGGCAAGCCGGTCAGCGAATTGAGCGTGGGCCAGATGCTCGACGGACTGTTTGCCATTACCCGCGATTTCGACATGCAGACCCAACCGCATCTGCTGCTGCTGCAAAAGACGATGGTGATGGTCGAGGGTATCGCCACCCAACTTAATCCGGACATCAATATGTGGGATGTATCCGCGCCCTTCGTGCGGGCATGGATACGCGATGAATTGGGCCCGGAATCCGCGATTGCCGACCGGATTCGCGAAGATACCGATACGCTGATGCGGATACCCGCGTTAATCCGCCGGCTGGAGGAGCAATACCCCCCGAAAGGCGGCGCACCTGACCTGCCGCCTTTACCGGACGTCGAATTGATGTGGGAACGGCGCCGCAAAAGCGCACCAAAGACCGGCGCTGGCTGGCTAGGCTATTTGCTGTCCGGCCTGGTCGGCGCGGGCGCAGTGGCCGGGGCCCTGCTGCTCGGATGGATCGGATAGGCCGGATTGACCCTGCCGAAAATTAGTCGATTTCAGTGAAGGCCGTATGCGGCAACACCCGGCTACCAATCAAACATAGAATTACGGCGGTGGCTTCAACCATCATCGGCAACCAGAACCCGTCATAGCTTCCCAAAGCCGCCAGATTAACTGCCCGGCCGGCGAAGGCGACGCCAAACAGCGCAGCGGAGACCAGCAACGGATCACCTTTGCGTTTCCACGCGCCCCAGATCATGCAGCCGCCCGCCACCACGAAAAACGCTGTGAAATCGGCCCGCAAGCTAGCATTGCCTAAGATGCCTTCGGGGGTAATTCCGAAGTCAGCCCCGGCAGTTGCGGGATTGAGTAGAAACCCGGCCCCCATTGCTAAAAAGAACAAGCCGCCGACAAACAGCAGCGCAGTTAAAATAAGGCGCATCCGATTTCTCCCCTAAGTGAAATGGTTACACCGCAATGCCCCTTGCTCGCTAGGTAAAAATTAACCACTACGTTGCAGGGCAATCATGCAAAGTTATATGGGGCCCCGATGCACTGGGTTATTGTGGACGCCTAACTATCAGCGCCAGATTTTCGGTGCGAAGGAACAGGGGAGACCTGAAATGTTGTCGCCGGTCCGCTACATTGCGGTAATTGCGAGTTTGGCTGCATGAGCCGCAAGGGAGTCCCGCGTATTCTGTTGGTGGTGGGCGGCGGCATCGCGGCCTATAAATCCTGTGAACTGGTTCGCCTGATCCGCAAGGGCGCGAACGGCATCGCAGGCCCGGTCACCTGCGAGGTAACCTGTGTGGTGACCAAGGGCGGACAGCAATTCGTCACCCCGATGGCGCTTGCGGCGCTCAGTGAAAATCCGGTTCACACCACCTTGTGGGATCTGAAAAACGAAGCCGAGATGGGCCATATCCAACTTAGCCGCGAGGCAGATCTGGTGGTCGTGTGCCCGGCGACTGCAGATTTGCTGGCCAAGATGGCGGCAGGGATCGCCGATGATCTGGCGACCACACTAATTCTCGCGACCGATAAACCCGTGATGGCCGTACCCGCGATGAATGTGCGGATGTGGGAACACGAAGCCACCCAGCGCAATGTCGCATGGCTGCGGCAGGCGGGTGTCCATGTGGTCGAGCCCGATGTCGGACCGATGGCATGTGGGGAATTTGGTTCGGGCCGGATGCCGGAACCAGAAGCGGTATGGGCCAAAATCACTGATTTGCTCGGGCTGGAACATGATTACGCTCCGCCAGAAGCGGATGAGGGCGAAGAACAATATGACGAGGCGTTGGGCGAGGATGAGGTCTCGGAACCCGAGGTCGAAACCGAGCGCCGGGGCGGCGGCGGTCTGGGCGGACTGCTCGCCTCGCTGATTCCGCGGAGCATGCCAAAACGGTCGGCCATAGAAATCGAAGAAGAATTCACCTCGGAGCCGTTGGAAGAGGTTGCTGACGCCGGCGAGGAAGAGATTGCCGAGCAGGATGAATTGCCTGCCGACGATCCCGAAATCGCTGACACCAAGCCTGGGTTCGCAGGCTCGTTGCTGGCAACCAAGGGTGGTGCATCCTCTGCGCCGCCAACTGATCCGCAGGCGATGAACCACATGGTCAAATCAGGCGCGGGGAAAGCCGAGCCAGAGCCGATCGAAGGGGATATTTTCCCGGTGGCGCAGGTTGCGGAAGCCGATCCGCTCTATGGTCAGCCCGATTTCGAAACAGATCCCGAACATCGCCCACTCTACGGCAAGCATATCCTGATTACCGCAGGGCCGACGCATGAACCGATAGATCCGGTGCGCTATATCGCCAACCGGTCTTCAGGGCGGCAAGGCTTTGCCATCGCCGCCGCGGCGGCGAACGCGGGTGCGCGCGTTACTCTGGTGTCCGGTCCGGTATATCTGGATACTCCGCCGGGGGTTGATCGGATCGACGTCGAATCCGCCCAGGAAATGGCCGATGAGGTCAAGCGTTTGCTGCCGGCTGATGCTGCGATTATGGTGGCTGCAGTGTCCGATTGGCGGACCAAGGATTTCGCGCCGCAAAAACTGAAAAAGCGCGGCTCGGCCCCGCCAGCGTTAAGGCTGACAGAAAACCCTGATATTCTCGCCTCTGTCGCGGGCGGTACAAAACGCCCCGATTTGCTGATCGGTTTCGCTGCAGAAACCGAAGACGTAGTGGAAAATGCGAAGGTGAAGCGCAAGCGCAAGGGCGCCGACTGGATTATTGCCAACGATGTCTCTGGCCCTGTGGGGGACAGTGTGATGGGCGGCGACAATAATCAGGTGTATATCGTCACCAGCGAAGGGGTCGAAACTCTGAAGGAAATGCCCAAACAGGATGTCGCCCGCGCTCTGATCGAACGTGTGGCCGAAGCCCTTTCAAAGGACGGTGATGAGTAATCCTATTGGCGTACGTCTAAAACGATTGGCCAGCAGTGAAGGTCTGGATTTGCCGCATTATGCCACCAGCGGTGCGGCAGGCATGGATGTAGTGTCCGCAGAGGATGTAACGATCCAGCCGGGCGCACGCCATGCAGTAGCGACAGGGCTGGCAATGGCCATCCCGCTCGGCTTTGAAATTCAGGTGCGTCCACGCTCAGGTCTGGCGTTGAAGCATGGGATCACTGTGCCCAACACCCCTGGTACGATCGATTCCGACTATCGCGGCGAGTTGAAAGTCATTCTGATCAATCATGGCATTGAGGCATTTTCGATTGTTCGCGGTGACCGGGTGGCGCAGCTGGTGCTGGCACCGGTAACCCAGGCGCGTTGGGATGAAGTAGCCGAACTGGACGATACCGCGCGCGGTGCTGGCGGATTTGGCTCCACAGGCACTTGATGTTCGGCGCGGGCGTCATCTCCCCCATGGGCGCACTATTGGCGTTGTTCGTGTTGGCGATCTGGATTGTAGTGCTGGTGTGGGTGGCGATGAGGATCCAGAACTTTCTCACACTGCGTACAGGCTGGCGAGGTCTAGACTGGCGCAATGTCCTCAGCACGTTCTTGTTGCTAACCGCAGCGATCCATCTGGGCAATTTCGCGCTCGACCTGATCGTTCGCTGGCTGAATGATGCCAGCTACCCGCTCGATGTGGATTTCCCCGGATCATTTTTGATCGGATCAGTCGCTATCGGACTCGGCGTTGCCGCCGTTCGATCGCGCCGCAAGAAATAGCGCAGAAAAAAAAGGCGGGCCCGCTGCCGGACCCGCCCTGTATTTCTCTTAGTGTTAATCCGGTCAGTCGATCCGGCGCACCGTGGTTTTTTCCGGTGCGATTGAAATTCGCACGGTTTCGCCCGAACTGCCGGGGAAGTCGGTGAACATCGCTTCGACCAGATTGGGTACCAGGTACTGCAAGCGGTTGGATGTCGACATGGCTTCTGCCTTGCCTTCAAACAGGCGCTCGCCGTCCGAAGTCCGGTCGATTTTTAAGTCGATTCCGCTGGTATAGACGGTGTAGCTGGTGATGTCGGAACCGCGATCGAAGAAGGGATCGTGATAGCCATAGCCCCAGGCCCTGCTGTAGCCGATTCGGCTGCGGTAAAACGGCCGTGCGCTGTACCCGTACCATGGGCTGTAGAACGGATCGTAGCGGCCAAAACCGGTTTCCCGAATGCGCTCCCGGCCCTTGTCTACTCCGTAGTCGAACCGAACAAGAAGGTTGGCCGTTTCCGGAGTGGCTTCGGTATAGCCCAAGCGAACCATTTCTTCCTCAACCTCGTCGGCGTAGATCGAAAATTCGAGGCCGCCAGCCAGTTTCGGATCGTCAGCAACAACGGCAAAGGTCTGCCCCGCCGGTGCGGGTAGCTGGCTCTGAAAGCGCGAAACGTCAGCTTTGAACGGAGTCGCGCAGGCGGCGAGCCCGGCGAGTAGCAGCGGAATGGCTGCCAATTTGGCGGCGCGGCCATATCTTGCGGCCAGATTGCTTGATTTATCGGTCATCTGCAGCCCCTTTGAAGTAATAAAATTTAGCCAGGCAAGCCTGATTGCGGACTCGGCCTGAAATCAATAAATCTTGTAAGCCAAGCTGGCTGAACGCAATTTGAATGATATTTCAGGGGCCTATCCCCGATCAATTATCCCCGCACCAGTCCTAAGGCATTGTAAGCTGCAGTCAAAGTATCGCCGCCGATATCACGCGCCTTCGCTGCGCCTCGCGCCAAAATAGCGTCGAGCGATTCGCGGTCCTGTTTCAATTCGTTGAACCGCTGAGAAATCGGGCTGAGCGTTTCGACCAGCAATTCTCCCAGCGCAGGTTTGAATTTGCCGAAGCCTTCGCCGCCGTGAATCTGCAATACTTGGTCGATGCTTTCGCCAGTAACTGCAGCGTAGATCGTGACCAGATTGAGCGCCTCGGGCCGTCCGGCGAGGCCTGCCTTCTCCGATGGGAGCGGCTCGGCATCGGACTTGGCCTTCTTCACTGCCTTCATGATCGTGTCGGCATCGTCGGACAAGTTGATCCGGCTGCGTTCAGAAGGGTCAGACTTGCTCATTTTTTCCATACCGTTGCGCAGGCTCATGATCCGTGCGGCTTCGGGCGGCACGATCGGTTCAGGCATGGTGAAAACCGGCGCGCGCTCTGAGCAATAATCATTGTTGAATTTCTGGGCGATGTCCCGGGCGAGCTCGAGATGCTGCTTCTGGTCTTCGCCCACCGGCACATGCGTCGCCTGGTACAGCAGCACATCGGCCGCCTGTAATACCGGATAGGTGAACAGCGCAATCGAGGCACCTTCACGGTTCTTGCCCGACTTATCCTTGAATTGGGTCATCCGGTTCAACCAACCCATCCGGGCGGTTCCGCTGAGCAGCCATTGCAATTCCGCATGGGCGGGAACTTGCGCCTGATTGAACAGCACCGATTTGCTGGGATCGATCCCGCACGCAACCAGAGCGGCGGTCATCTCCAATGTTCCAGCCCGTAATGCAGCGGGGTCGTGCGGCATGGAAATGGCGTGCAGATCGGCCAGAAAGAACAGACATTCGCTGCCATCTTTCATCGAATCCTGCATCCGCACCCAATTGCGGATCGCCCCCAGGTAGTTACCAAGGTGGAGATTGCCCGTGGGCTGGATACCGGAAACGACGCGCATGATTGTTCTGCTTTTTGAATTACTCGGGTAGGTGAACTACTTGGGCGGGCTGACGGTGCCGACCGGTTTCTTGCGCCGTAGCTGGGCGAGAAGGTCCTTGTCGAGTGCGCCGGTGAGATAAGCCATGCCGAAAAAGGTGACCATTCCGGCGAGTACCAACGCGCCCAAAGACCAGATCTTCTCGAAGACACTACCGCCGAAATAGGGGGTCAGCAGCGGCACCAAATACCATAGGACAGCCCCCATTGCGGCACTGGCCACCAATTGTCGGAGGATCTTGAGGCCCAATTTGGCGCTGAAATGGAACCAGCCGCGCTTTTGCAGGATAACATAAAGTGTCACCACATTCAGCGTGGCAGTGAAGGCTGTTGCCCCGGCCAGTCCGACGATTCCGTAACGCGGCACGACGTAGAAATTGATCGCGATATTGATCGCCAACACGCAGATCGCGACCCATACGGGGGT
>JBBKWK010000095.1:0-5530 GCA_037968915.1 Pontixanthobacter sp. | reverse complement strand
GACGAAGCGCGCGAATATAACGTAATGCCGGTTGAACGCGCCGATTGAGCAACTTTAGTCCGGCTCTGTTCTGCGATTTGCGTCAAATTGATAATATAAGATTTTTGTTCTACCTTTTGTTTGTGGTCGATTCATGCCGTGCTTTTGTTGGAGAGCGGGGTGTTCCTTGGGGAATGAATTTGACGCATGGTGCTGCCGAAAATCGCTGGGTTCTTGATCAAAGCCGTCCTTTGCGGTTGTTCACCCTGTTTATTCTTTATGTGACGCAGGGCGTGCCGATCGGGCTGTTCTGGTTTGCTATTCCGGCGTGGATGGCCGCCAGCGGTGCGGGCGCGGACGATGTTGCCTATGTGCTCGGATTCACCGCGTTGCCGTGGACATTGAAGCTGGTCAACGGCTTCCTGATGGACCGATATACTTTCTTGCCGATGGGGCGGCGGCGCGTGTGGCTGATCGGCGCGCAATTGGTGATGATCGCGGCGCTGATTGGCTGTGCGATTGTCAGCCCCGCTTCAACCGATATTGTGGTGCTGGCGGCGGCGGGTTTCATCGTCAACACGGCCACGACGTTTCAGGATGTGGCGGTCGATGGGCTGGCGGTCGACATCATGGAGGAAGAGGAACGGGCACGCGCCAGCGGAATGATGTTCGGCGGGCAGGCGATCGGCATCGCGCTGGCGACGGCGAGCACTGGGTTTGTAATTGCGCAATTTGGCGCTGCGGCGGCTTACTTGCTATCCGCCGGATTTATCGCGCTGATTTCCCTTTATGTGCTCGTTCTGCGCGAGCGGCTGGGCGAGCGGCGTCTGCCATGGAGCGCAGGCGTCGCGCATAGCCGCAATCTGGCTATTCAGGCGGAAGCGTGGTGGCCGATCCTTGCGAGTACGTTCAAATCGCTGCTTCTGCCTGCCAGCCTGTTTTGGGTGCCAGTGCTACTCTCACGCGGCTTTCACTATGGCGCTCTCGCAGCGCTGACCCCGATGATCGGGACTGGTTCTGCGGGCTGGGGTGAGGTGGAGATTACTGCTGCAGTCGGTACGGCCAGCCTGATTGGCGGGATCGCCGGGCTGACGCTGGGCGGGTGGATCGGGGACCGGTTCGGGGCCAAGCGGTCCACAATCGCCATGCTCGGCCTATATATGCTCATGAGCTCGGCCATGTGGCTGGGTGTGGACCATTGGCGTGATCTAGCGACCTACCGGACGTTCGTGTTTACCTGGCTGATATTGGATACGATGACCACCGTGGTGGCGCTGCCGATTTCCATGCGGCTGTGTAACGTCAAAGTCGCTGCTACGCAGTTCACGATCTATATGGCGTTCAGCAATTTCGGTATTACTCTGGGCGCTTGGTCGCTTGGCTTTGCCGATCAATTGGGCGGATTGCAGTCTATGTTCCTGCTGATATTTGGCTTTCACGCCATCGCTTTGCTGATCATGATCGTTGTGACATTCCCCCGCCGCGCCGGTCACGCGAAGGAAATTGCCGCACAAATGCCGCAGGGTGACGGAGTGGTTCCGGTGCATAATTGACCGCGAATTGTGGCGGGGCGGACGACGATTTGCGATAAACTTGGGGCGCTCGGGATAAAAGCGGCGTATAGTCGGTTGTAGATTAAAACCCGAAATCAATCCTTACGATACCAGAAAGTTCCCATGGCCCGCATTGCCGCAATCACGACCGCAATTCCCGATCTAGACTTCGAGCCGGACTATCGCCGTTGGGCGATGGCGCAGCTTGGGGAGACGCGGGAAGCCAAATTGTACGAACGGATGGCGGGCCGTTCGGGCATCGAACACCGTTGGTCGGTATTGTCGCAAGAAGACGCCAAGCTCGATCAGGGACGCGGGCTGTATGGCGGGCCGGTGGAGCCAACCACGGCACAGCGGATGCAAATTTATGCGAAGGCCGCGCCCGAACTGGCGTTGAAAGCCATCGAGAAACTCCCGCCACTTGGAAAAATCACCCATATCGTGGTGGCCAGTTGCACCGGCTTCGTCGCGCCGGGTGTGGACCAGATCATCGCCCGCCGCCTTGGCCTGTCCGATGATGTCGAGCGGGTGCTCATCGGCTTCATGGGCTGCTATGCCGCAATTACCGCGCTGCGCACGGCGCGCCATATCGTCCGTTCGGAGCCCGAAGCGCGCGTGCTGGTGGTCACGGTCGAACTCAGCAGCCTGCATCACCAGCAGGATTTCGATATCGAGCCATTGCTCGCAGGCGCGCAATTTGGCGACGGTGCAGCAGCGGCGATTGTCACCGGTTCAGGACCCGGACTGGAACTGGGCGAGGGAATTTCGGCGGCGCTGGAAGACAGCGCCGAACTGATCACCTGGGATATTGTCGACACAGGATTCAAGATGCGCCTGTCGGGCGAAGTACCGGGCCGGATAGCAGACGCAATCGCGCGGGGCGAAGTTAAACAGCGGATCACCGGCGGCGTGCCCGTGGCTGAAATCGACGCATGGGCGGTGCACGCAGGCGGCCGCTCGATCCTCGACGCCGTTGAAAAGGGGCTGGATTTGGCGGCGGGATCGCTGGAGGATAGCCGCGAGGTTTTACGCAGCTGCGGCAATATGTCCTCGTCCACGCTGATGTTCGTGCTGGAACGGATCATCCGCCAGAAACCGCCGCGCGGCGTCGCGCTCGCGTTCGGGCCAGGACTCGCGATGGAAGGCTTGCATTTCGGATGGAATGAAGGCGCTTAAGCCATGCTCGAAACCCGCCGCATCGAAGAAGAAATGATGGACGACCCCGCGCTGGACCCGGCGATCTATACGCAGGTTTTGCATGATCTGGCGAAGGTCAACCGGATCACGCTGGCGCACCGGCCAACGCTGGCTTTCCTTGAACGGGCGGTGGGCAATCGTACCAGCTTCCGCCTGCTGGATGTGGGTTTCGGCGACGGCGATATGTTGCGTCAGATTGCCCAATGGGCAGCGCGCAAGGGGATCACGGCGGAGCTGGTCGGGGTCGATCTCAACGAGAAAAGCGTTGTGGCGGCGCGCAGTGTCACGCCGGATGATATGCCGATTACCTATCACACCGGGGATTACGCCGATTTGACCCAAGAGGATGGAAACGAGGGTTTTGACTGCATCATTTCCAGCCTGGTCGCGCATCACATGACGCGTGATCAATTGAAGGCATTCCTCGGATTCATGAACCGCGAGGCAGCTGCTGGCTGGATCGTCAATGACCTCCACCGCCACCGGTTCTCCTATTTCGGTTGGCCGCTGCTGGCGGGATTGATGCGGTGGCACCCCATCGTCAAGCATGACGGCAGGCTCTCAATTGCGCGCAGCTATCGCCCGCATGAATGGCCGGGTTTGCTGGTCGAGGCGGGAGCAGGCGGCGCGCGGATATACCGTGCCTTTCCGTTTCGATTATGCGTCGAAGCAGTGCGGTGAACATTTCCACCACCAGGCCGCTGATCCTTGGCACTGGCCCCGCTGGAGCAATGACTGCGATCACGCTGGCCCGCGCGGGAGCGGAGCCGCTGCTGATCGACCGGGACGAGATTGTCGGCGATGCCTTGTGCGGCGGATTCCTCAGTTGGCGCAGTGCGGAACGATTGCGCGGGATTGGCCTCGATCTCGCGGATATTGGCGCGCATCCGGTGACGAGATTGGCGCTGTATGCGGGCGAAGCTGAGGCGCAGGCGGATCTGCCGGATCAGGGCTTCGGCCTGTCGCGGCGCGGCCTCGATACCGCCATGCGCGCCTTGGCCGTGGCCAGCGGAGCGGAGTTGCAGATCGACCGGATTCGCAAATTGTCACCCGGTATTGCTGAGGGCGAGCGGCAGGAATGGCACTCGGAAAGCATCTTCCTCGCCGCCGGAAAACATGATCTGCGGGGGGCTGCGCGCCCGAGGCAATCGAGCGATCCAGCGCTAGGCCTGCGGATCAGGATTCCTGCGCAGGCGGGCCTGACGGAACTGCTCGCAGGTAAAATCGAATTGCACCTGTTTCCGGGCGGCTATGCCGGGATTGTCTGCCAAGAGGAAGGCGGCGCGAACATCTGTCTCGCGCTGCGTAAGAGCATGCTGGCCGAAGCGGGCGGTGATCCGCGCGCCTTGCTCGACCGGATGGCAGCGGAGCATCCCCAATTCGGCCAACGCATGGCCTTTGCCGCACCTGACTTGCCAATCGATAGCATCGGTGCGGTACCTTACGGCTGGATCGCGAGGGACACGCAGCCGGGCCTGTTCCGGTTGGGCGATCAAGCGGCGGTGATCCCGTCACTGGCGGGGGAGGGCATGTCGATCGCGCTCACCAGCGGGGCAATGGCAGCAAATTTCTGGCTCGAAGGCGGCGCCGGTGCGGCCGAGAATTACCAGCGCGCCATGGCCCGCGCCGCGCGGCGTCCGGTCGGCGTGGCAAAACTGATCTGGGAAACCGCCGAAAGCGAACGGTTTGGCGCGCCGCTGGTGAAGATGGCAGGCTTTGCGCCGTGGCTCACCAATTTGGCAATGCGTGCGAGCCGGATAGCGGTGTGAGCTGGAAAATGTGTTGCCCAACCCATTCATTCGTCATTCCCGTGAACGCGGGGATCCAGTAGCGAAATTCAAATGCAGCGTGACTTCCCAGCAATGGTCTACATCATGGCCTCAGCACGCAACGGCACTCTGTATGTGGGCGTCACCTCGAACCTGATGCAGCGCGTCGTGCAGCATCGAAGCAAAGACTCTGGCGGTTTCACGGCGAAATATGACGTAAAGATGTTGGTGTGGTTCGATCCGCATTCGACAATGCAGTATGCCATCACGCGGGAAAAGCAGCTGAAAACGTGGAATCGTGCGTGGAAACTTGATCTGATCGAGCAGACCAATCCAAATTGGTGCGATCTTGCTGTCGAGCTTGGTCTCGAACCGCCACGCTAACTGGATTCCCGCGTTCGCGGGAATGACGAGGTACGGCTGCGCGTCTGCTAATGGATGGAGAGTGGACCACTATCGCAATTTTGCTCAGGCAACTTCAAGCGCCGGGTCTGCGATGCAATGATCCTCTTTGATCAGGTCAGACGCACGTTCACCGATCATCATGCAGGGCGCATTGATATTCCCGCTGGGAATGGCGGGCATCACGCTGGCGTCGGCAATCCGCAGGTTTTTTACGCCCATCACTCGTAGACGTTCATCAACCACATCGCCCATGCGGCACGTGCAGCACAGGTGATAAACCGTCATAGCAAAGTGTAGTGCGCAATTCTCCAAGAGAGCGTCGCTTGGTTCCTGACCGGGTTCCCAGCCATGCAGCAGGGCGAGGCGAGGAGGCACATACCATTCGCCAACACCGTCCCATTTTTCGGCAATCGCCAATGCCTTGCGCATCACCGCAACCATGACCTTTAGGTCGTGCGGATCATCAAAATAATTGAGTTTGATCTTGGGATGGATGGCAGGATCGGCGTCCGCGATCGTAATCTCACCTTCGCCATGAGGAGTACAGTTGCTCGCTAAAAGTGTGATGTTCTCAGATTCCGGCGCCGTAACCTGAGCGGGATCGTCAAAAAGCTCGTCCATCTTGTA
>JBBKWK010000094.1:0-4972 GCA_037968915.1 Pontixanthobacter sp. | reverse complement strand
TGGCATCGCGGCCGAGCACTGCGGCTAGCGCTCGCTCATATCCTTTTTCAGCCCGGATTTTGTCGAGAGCAGCGGGCAGTCCCGTACGGCCTGCAGCCCGCTTCTCCCGCGCGTCCCGGTCGCGGGTCAATGCGCTATATTCGCGTTCCAACCCTGCCAATTCGGCGCGTGCGGAGGACAGTGCGCTGGCGGTTTCGTCGCGGGTGTCCTGCAGGGCTTGCTTGCGCAGCTGATCATTGGCGAGCGTGTCGCGGGCCTCAGCCAGAACCTTGCTAGCTTTGGCCGCAGCAACCTTTGCTGCATCGACTGCTGCGTCCGGGTTGGTGTTATCGGACAAGGCGGCGCGGGCAGCCTCCTGCCTGCGGGCCTCGCCGTCCAATCGGTCAATCCGTGACTGTGCCTGCGCGATTGCGGCCTCTGCCACGCGCCATTCAGCCTCAACTCCGGCATGATCGGCGGTTGCCTTCGCAAATGCCAATTCGGCGGCGCGGCCTGCGCGTTCATGATCCTCCAGCTTCGCGGCGAGGGCAGGGCGGCGTGTCTCGTCTTCGGCCAAGGATACTTCGCTGGCGGCAAGGTCTTTCTCCAGCCGCGCAAGAGCTTCGGCGGCGTCCTTGGTCATCCGGTCTGCTTCGCCTCGATCTTCTGCCAATCTGGTCTGTTGCCGGGTGAGGTCTGCCAGTCGCTGTTCAGCGGCTTCCAACTGGCTCGACAATGCCGCCATCCGGTGGCCATGCGCACTGCTGTCATCGCGGCGGTCGGCCAGTTCTTCGCGCGCCGCAGCCAACGCAGCGGCGGAGGAATGCTGCGCCTTTTGCGCGTCGTTTGCGGCATTCTGAGCCGTGATAACGCTGGCATCTGCTGTCTTGGCTTCCTCCCGCGCGGCATCGGCTGCAGCGGCGGCATCGCGCCAGCGGGCGAACAATAGCCGGGCCTCTGCGACGCGGATTTCGTCCGACAATCTGGTGTAGCGTTCTGCCTGTTTGGCTTGGCGCCGGAGCGAGGCCATCTGGGTATCCAAGCCCGCCATCAAATCTTCTAATCGCGCCAGATTAGCCTCGGTCTGGCGCAGTTTACTTTCCGCATCGCGGCGGCGGACGTGCAGCCCGGCAATCCCGGCGGCTTCCTCCAGCATCTGGCGGCGTTCGGCGGGTTTGGCGGCGATGACCTGAGCGATCTTGCCCTGACTGACCAGTGCGGGAGAATGCGCGCCAGTGGCGGCATCGGCAAAAGTAAGCGAGACATCCTTTGCCCGAACATCGCGGCCGTTTACCCGGTAAGCGCTGCCCGCGCCGCGCTCGATCCGGCGGGTGACGTCCAGTTCCTCCCCGTCGGATGTTTCGCCCTGCAATACTACTTCGGCAAAATCACGCGGGGGCCGAGACTGGGTTCCGGCAAAGATGACATCTTCCATCCCGCCGGAACGCATGGATTTGGGCGAATTTTCGCCCATGACCCAGCGGATCGCCTCCAGCAGGTTAGATTTTCCGCAACCATTGGGGCCGACAACCCCGGTCAGGCCCGGCTCGATGCGCAGTTCGGCAGGCTCTACAAAGCTCTTGAAACCACTGAGCTTTAGCCGCTTGATTTGCATCCCGGTTGCTATTCCCCCCTAAAGGTCGGTGCCTTAGCGGGCGCCGGCCCGTTGGAGGATGGCTTCGAGTTCAGGCCATCCGATTGTCCCGACATTGGCGCCGTTGACGAAAAACGTTGGCGTGCCGCTCACGTTAAGTTCCGCGGACTGTTTTTCCGACCGTTCGGCAATGGCCTGTACCGACGCGTTGTCTGCCAGGCACATCTTGCCCTGATCACGGCTGAGCCCGCGTGCGGCAAAGAAATCGAGCAATCCAGAGACCTCGCCAAAGGCCACGAAGCGTTGGTTTTCCGGCAGCTTCATTGCGGCTTCCAGTGCGGCCGGATTGGCTTGCGCGGCCTCAATAACACTGTTCAGATTGGTCCACACCTGTTCGGCCAGCGGGTGGAAGCTCTCCGGCTGCCCGCACCGCGCCAAACGCGCCATAACCAGATCGAAGGGATCGTGAATCTGGTTGCGTAATTCATAGCTGACGACGCCCGAGGCGATATATTTGTCGCGTAATGGCTCAGCCGCCTGTGTCGAGAAATCGGCGCAATGTCCGCAGGTATGCGAAGCATATTCGACCAGTTTGACCGGTGCTTTCGGGTTTCCGAGCACATAGCCGTCATATTCGCTGATGGTGGTGGTTTCGGCCCATGATTGGCCAGCCGCCGCCGGGATGGCCGCAATCGCCGCGCTTTCAGCCACTTCGCCATTGGCCGGGGCGCTAGCGCCGCAAGCCGCGAGGCCCAGTGTGACGGGTGCTGCGAAAGTCATCAGTGCAATGCGGCGGAATTTGGTCATTTCGGTCAATATCCTGAAGAGAACTACGGTGATGCTAGATCAATTAGCGCCATGGTAGAAGATTACGCGCGCTGTTTCCACAGATTAAGGTCTGGCGGATTGCGGCAGGTATCTTAACGGAGCCGCGCCTTGATCTGTGGTTCGAGCAGGCTCCAACTATGGGTCCCTGCCAGGGTGACACCGTTCAACGCAAAGCTGGGGGTGCCGGAAATGAAGTATTTCTCCGAATCCTTCTGCGAATTTTCTGCCAGGCTGGTTGCCTTGGTCTCGTCCGCCAAACAGCGGTCAATTTCGGTTCGCCGATAACCGCGCCGCTCCATGATAGAATAGAACCCCATATCATTTGCCATCGCGCGGCGGCGAGAAGCATAAGTCCCGCTATTCCACCGGTTTCGCTGTGCCTGCGAGGCGCTTGCAGCCAGCGGCAACCATTTGCCCTGTCCGAGCATGAATGCCTTGTGGTTTTGCGGGAATTTGCTGACCGGCCCGCAATTGGTCAGCAGGGCTGCGGTCAGATCAATTGGATCGCGGATTATATGGCGAATTTCCATCGTAACTCTGCCGGTGGAGACATAACCGAGTTCCAGCGCCCCATCGCCATCTTTGACGAAATTTGCGCAGGCGGGGCAGGTATAGCTGACGAATTCCATGACCGAGACCTTGGCCTCGGCATTGCCAATCCGGTGGCCGCCATCGGTCAAAACGACCTGATTGATGTAGCTTGATGGCGCGCCGACGGCACCGGTTCCAGCAATCATCGCGCAGGCGGCCAACCCGGTGAAGGCGGCAGGGGCGGCAAATTTCTTGAACATCAACTGTTGTCTTCTTTCTTTCCGTCTGTCGGACCGCCCATGGACCGGGCGAGGGATTCGAGCACTTTACGTAATTCAGGATCACCAATATCGCGTAAACTCTCGCCCAATTCCATCGGGATCGGTTTGAGCGAGGGCGGCTGGGTTGCGCGCCTTTCAGCAGATATCGGCTTAACCACACCTTGCCGGATTTTTACCCGGCTGACCGCAGCATAGCCGAAGAAGCGGTTCACCCGCTCCATGATTTCGGGGATGACATGTTGGATCAGCGGGGCATGCGCGGGCAACACCACTAATTGCAGAATGCCATCGGCTTTCTGGCCAGGCGGGAACCGGATCGCTTCTGGCGCGCAAACACGGGCATGGGTCTCGCCGACAATTTCAGGCCAACGGGTGACCACCGAGGATTGGACAAACCCGAAGCGGCGGAAGGCAGTGCGCCCGATTTGCGGCATCAGATCGGCAATCGCCTTGGCCGGGCCGCCGCGCGAGCGCTCGTAAGGGCGCACGAGTTTCTTGGCAGCTTTTGCAGGCTTCTTGGCCGCCTTTGCCTGTGGCGGCTTTTTCGGTTTTTCGCTGTCGCTTTCCATTACCGGCCAACCCATGCCATAGGCGCGAGGTGACTGCCAGCATCCCCTCCCCGCCGCGAGCATTTTCCGGTGAAATCTCCGCCAAGTTGCTGGGTTGGTATGATCGCCATGCGCGGTCGTTGCCGTGGCGCGCGGCACCCGGTACGCCGAAACCCGACCCATACAGAGTTTGGCTGTCTGAAGTGATGTTGCAGCAAACCACTGTGGCGGCAGTGAAACCCTATTTTGAGAAATTCACCGCGCTTTGGCCGAGCATAGAGGCACTGGCCGTTGCGCCAGAAGAAGACATTATGGCGGCATGGGCGGGCCTCGGATATTATTCGCGCGCCCGCAATTTGGCACTTTGCGCCCGCGAAGTGGCAGAAATGGGCGATTTTCCCGCCAGCGAGGCGGAATTGCGCAAATTGCCGGGGCTGGGCGCTTATACTGCGGCGGCGGTAGCGGCGATTGCCTTTGGCCAGCGGGCAGTAGTGGTTGATGCCAATGTCGAGCGGGTCGTCTCGCGCCTGTTCGCAATTGCGCAGCCGCTGCCTGGTTCACGCAAATTGATCAGCCAGCACACCGATAGCATCACGCCCGAAACGCGCGCCGGTGACTTTGCGCAGGCGATGATGGATTTGGGATCGGGCCTTTGCACCAACCGGGATCCGAAGTGCCTGCTGTGTCCGCTGTCTGCCAATTGCGCTGGCCGTGCTGAAGGCGATCCGGCGGCCTATCCCGTCAAGGCGCCGAAGAAGGCCAAGCCTTTGCGCCAAGGGGCTGCATTCTGGATCGAGCGAGATGGCGCGGTCTGGCTGGTTACCCGTCCGATATCAAACGGGGGCAAAGGAATGCTCGGCGGAATGCGCAGTCTGCCGGACGATGGCTGGGCCGCTTCGGGCGATGGTTCAGGTGTTGCGCCGTTTGCAGGCGAATGGGAGGCGGCTGGTTTGGTGCGCCACACCTTCACACATTTCTCGCTCGAGCTGTCCGTCATGCGGCATTGCGGGGCACCGGCAGATATTGCGCGGGACATTCAGGGCAAGGGCGAGTGGTGGCCGCTCGATCGGTTGGACGATGCCGGTTTGCCGACGCTGTTTGCCAAAGCTGCCCAGCTGGCAAAGGCCTGAAAGCTAGATAATCCCGCCGCCCAGTGACAGCCTGATGGCCGCGATAACTATCACCACCAGGCAGAAATTCCGCCCTTTGTT
>JBBKWK010000093.1:0-2840 GCA_037968915.1 Pontixanthobacter sp. | reverse complement strand
TGCGCAGTCTCGCCCGTCATGCCACCCGCGTGCCGCCAGAAGAGCATGTGGACCGCCTGATTTATGGCTACCGCTATCCCGAAGTCGCCGCGAGCGATTATCTGGCTTTTTACGAGAGGCACAATCGGGAAGTGCTGGCGAAGCTGGGTGATCGGTGCCTGAAGGTTTGCTGGGAGCAAGGGGACGGCTGGACCAAGTTGTGCGGCTTCTTGGGCCAGACGGTGCCTGGCGGCCCCATGCCGCATCAAAACCCGGGTTGGGAGATCGGCCGGAAGGCTCGGCTCGCACATGGCTTTCGCAAGGAACTCGAGAGGCTGCATTTCAAGCTCAGGGCGCTTGCGGGGCGCAAAGCGGCTCCATTTCCCCTGCATTATCAAAGAACCCGGCGCGCAGTAGCTGCTCAAACCATCTGACCGACATTTAGATTGTCGGCGCGGCGCGCTCTTCGCCCGCAGCTCCCATCTTCGCCGCCAGATTGCGTGACCAGTCGCGCGCGGGGGCCTCGATAAAGCGCCAGGTGACGTAAGCAAGCATGATGGTTCCGGCAATCATCGCCGCCCAGGACATTAGGGTAATTATCATGCTAATCGGGCTGCCCCCATCCGCTGCATACAAACCGGTGAAAACCAAGAATTTCATCCCGGCGGACAGCACCAGCATGTGACCCAGATATACAGAGTAAGACAACACCCCGAGCCAGGTGAAAGCTGCTGTCGCAAGTCCCCTTGAAATTGCGCCCCGGTCGGCAGCGAAAATCAACACCGCTGCAGCGAACAGCAGATCAAGCGCAGCAAGATATCGTGGTGCGTCGGCCACGCTGAGCGCTCCGACGATCAGCGCCGCGATTGTCAGTTCTATAAACGTCCATCCGGTGGCAGACATGCGCGATGCATTGTGGCGCACATGATTGTCCCAGCACCACCACGCCAGACAGCCGAGCCCGAAACCGGCGACGCCGCGCACTAGATCCGCTGTCTGCGGCGTAAACCATCCCTGGAAATTGCTGGCGATGAATGCCAGCGCCGCTGCCGCAAGGCCAAGCACTGCGGGTAAGCTGCGAATACCGAAAAAGCGATAGCCCAGCCCGATTGCCAAATATAGCCAGACCTCGACCGAAATGCTCCAGCTTGGCGGGGCCCACACCAATGGATTGGGTTCCACCAGTCCCTGCAAAAGCAGTGCAGTGAGTAACAGGCCGGAAACCGAATGATCGCCGGAGAAGCCTGCCCTTACGTCGAAACCCATCGCATGCAGGACCATTACGGCAAATTCCATTACGACATAAATCGATAGTATCGCCAGATGTAGCGGATAGACCCTGCCAAGGCGCAGCACCATGAACCGCGCGATGGAAAATCCGCTGGCAAGTTTATCCCGGTACGCGCCTGAAATAACGAAGCCCGACAGCACGAAGAAGAAGTCGACAACCAGCCAACTGTTCGCAACGAGCTTGCTCCCAACGGGCAATCCCCCGTCCTGCAGATGGAACGCGACCACCATTATCGCCGCAATGCCGCGCAACGAGTCCAGAGCTACAAAGCGTCCACCATCGGGCAACCGTGCGGCGGTGGCGGGTGTGGTGCTTACCACCATTTCTCCGGCTTGGCGGTGAATCCGGCGCGCTCCTCGATTGCTAGCCCGGCATTCAGCACGCCTTGCTCATCGAAGGCTTTGCCGACGATCTGGAGACCCAACGGCAAACCTTCCGAGTTCACGCCGCAGGGCACACTCATCGCAGGAAGTCCGGCAAGCGAAGCAGGCACGGCGAAGACATCGTTGAGATACATCGCCAGCGGATCGTCGGCTTTCTCGCCGAGGCCGAAGCTGGCGGTCGGGGTCGTCGGCGCGAGGATCACATCACAATGCTGCCACGCATTCTCGAAATCCTGCGCCACAAGCGTGCGGATTTTCTGCGCCTGTGTGTAATAGGCGTCATAGAAGCCCGCGCTTAGCACATAGGTGCCGATCAGTACGCGGCGCTTGACCTCGTCCCCGAAACCATCGGCGCGGGTTGCGGCGTACATATCCTGCAAGCTAGCGCCCTCTGGCAAATCGCGCAGGCCGTACCGCACGCCGTCATAGCGCGCGAGATTGCTCGACGCTTCGGCAGGCGCGATGATGTAATAGGCGGGCAGCGCATATTTGGTATGCGGCAGGCTGATATCGATGACTTCGGCGCCGGCATCCTTAAGCCAGGCGATCCCGTCTTCCCAGCTTTTGAGGATTTCCGGATCGGTTCCGTCCATCCGGTATTCGCGCGGGATGCCGACTTTTTTGCCCTTCAAATCGGAATTCAAGCCGGCTTCCCAATCGGGCACCGGCAAATCGAGACTGGTGGAATCCTTCGGATCGAACCCGGCCATTGCGCCAAGCATAATCGCGCAATCGCGTACGTCATGCGCCAACGGGCCAGCCTGATCGAGGCTGGAGGCAAACGCCACCACGCCCCACCGGCTGCAGCGGCCATAGGTCGGTTTAACCCCGGTAATGCCGGTAAAGGCGGCAGGCTGGCGGATCGAACCGCCGGTATCGGTGCCAGTCGCTGCTGGTGCCAGCCTCGCAGCCACCGCAGCGGCGCTGCCTCCCGAGGAACCGCCGGGGGACATTTGCGTGTTGGAGCCGCCTGCACGCCGCCAGGGCGAAGTGACATTGCCGAAATAGCTGGTCTCGTTGGACGAACCCATGGCGAATTGGTCGAGGTTGAGCTTGCCCAACATGCCCGCGCCCGCCGCCCAAAGGTTGCTCGACACAGTGCTTTCATATTGGGGCACGAACCCTTCCAATATGTGGCTCGCCGCGGTGGTCTGGACACCGTGGGTGGCGAACAGATCCTTCATCCC
>JBBKWK010000092.1:0-38062 GCA_037968915.1 Pontixanthobacter sp. | reverse complement strand
ATTTAACAACGGGGTTACACTGCATGTCAGCACGGCTCGTCGAGATTTTCCTGCCGGAATCGCAGATTAAATCGCTCGAAAAAATCTTGCCGAACCACAGCCGCAAACATTGGCGTGAGTCAGTGCCAGGCGGACAGGAAAAATATAGCTGCGTTGTTCAGCAGCGGTATGTCGAGCGGCTGCTGAGCGAATTGGACCAAGCCTATTCGGGGGAACCCACCTTTACTGCCTATGTGACTACCCTCGAAGCGGTCCTGCCGCCCTTACGCGAAACTGCCGAGACAGAGCTTCCTACGGACGGAAACCTACGCCCGCCAAGCGCAATCGAGCGCTTCTTCAGCCGCGACCGGATCAGCACCGACGAACTCTATGACGACATAGAAGAAAGCCTGCACATCAAGCCGAACTACTTGCTGACAGTAGTCTTGTCGTCGGTGATTGCCGGATTGGGCATGCGCAGCGGGCAAACCGCGGTGGTCATCGGGGCGATGGTAATTGCGCCGTTGCTCGGACCAACCATGGGGCTGGCGCTGGCCGCGACAGTTGGCAATGCGAAGCTGGGCGGCAAGGCAGCCGCGACGCTGCTGGTGGGATCGGCTTTTGCGATCCTAGCGGGCGTGTTGGTGGGAATGCTTGTCGCCATCGATCCAACCGTGCCCGAGCTGCACAATCGCACGATCGTGCAGCCGGCCGATATCGCGCTGGCACTGGCATGCGGCGCGGCTGGTGTACTTGCCCTCAGCCGCGGCGCCTCGCTCTCTTTAGTTGGCGTGATGATTGCGGTTGCGCTCGTCCCGCCGCTTGCTGCGACGGGCATTTTCCTTGGCGATGGTCAGCCGCTGGTCGCCGGGCGCGCCTTTTTTCTGTTCACGGTCAATCTGGTGTGCGTGAATGTCGCGGGGATTGCCATGTTCCTCCTGCAGGGACTGCCCCCCAAGAATTGGCGTGCGACCGGAGGAATACTGGCAATCTGGGTGATGATTCTGGTTCTGCTCGCCTCGATGGTCGCCGGAAAACTGGCGCTACAAGCCTGACAGTCACGTGAAAAATGGCCCAATCACCGCCGGACTATGCTTTCCCAGACTAGGCTTCGATTTCCTCGTTCTTGCGAAACGCGCTGAAGCCGAGAAATTCGGCTTTCTTGCCCAGCACCACACGGTTGAACGCCAGCGCCGCGATGATTGATGTTACCAGCGTCACCACCATGAAATCAATGTAATGCATGGCGATATAGCCTTCTGGCTGCAGCCAGAAACTGAATGCGCCGTAGAGTGATACGCCCCATACTACCCCGGCGATGGCAGCGCGTGCATCCACATTGCGGAACAGCAATCCGGCTACAAATGCGGACAGGATTGGCATCGACAGCAGTCCGTTCAATTGCTGCAGCAAATTGATGATGCTTTCGGCATTCTGATACATTGGCACCAGCATTACCGACAGCGCGGTTACGCCGATGGAAATGCCTGCGCCCAGCTTCCAGTGGTTGGTTACCTTGCCCACGAACTGCTCGTGGAAATCGACCGAATAAAGCGCGACGGTGGAGTTGAGTACTGCGCTGAAAGTGGTGATGACAGCGGCGGCAACCATTGCGGCAAAGGCCCCGGCCAGCCAGCCCGGCATTACTTCAGCCACCAGCATCCCGTAGGCATTATCGCCCACGTCGCCGAATAATTTATAAGCGACCACGCCCGGCAAAACCACGATTGGCGGCACGATCAATATGCGGATCAGGGCGGCGACCATCACGCCCTTGCGCGCCTCGGCCACGGTCGGGGCGGCCATCGCGCGCTGGGTGATGTTCTGGTTGGTCGACCAGTAGAAGATCTGGATGAACAGCATCCCGGTGAACAAAGTGTGGAACGGGATTGGCGAATCCGCCCCTCCTACCATCGTCAGCCGTTCCATCGGAACACCGGTAAAAATGTCGAAATCGACCGCTTGCAGGGCGAGAAACACGATCAGCAGCGCGAGGCCGAGGATGCCAATGCCGGAATAGGTGTCCATCACCGCAACCGCGCGCAATCCGCCGAAAATCGTATAGGCCGCACCGACAATCGCCAGCCCGGCAGAGAACGCGATCAATGGGATCGTTCCCCCGAACAAGCTCTGCAAGAACAAGCCTCCGCTATACAGCGCGGCGGGGAGATAGATCAGCACATTGCCGAGCAGAAATAGCGCAGAGATCAGCGTCCGGATCGAGCGGCCACCGTAACGCCGCTCCAGCAATTCTGTCACGGTGGTGCAATTATAGCGGTAATACAGCGGTACAAACACAAATGCGAGGATCGCCAGCCCGGCAAATCCGGCAATTTCCCACCATGCCAGCAGCAGCATTTGATTGCCGTTCATACCCACCAACTGGTCAGTCGAGAGGTTGGTCAGCGTGATCGAACCGGCCACGAATACCCAGGTTAGGCCCTTGCCCGCGAGATAAACGTCCTGTTCCGACCCGTCATGGCGTTTCGCCTTGCGAACCTTGGCCCAGGTAAGAAACCCGACCAGCGCCGTCAGCGATATAAAAACCGCGATCTGAAGGCCGCTATTAAATTGTGCTGTATTGCCGAACATGTCCGTCTCCCCCGGGCTGGCGGACCTAGCCGCTTGCTTTGGCGCTGCCAATCTGTCTCTGTGGAGGAAGCTATAGAATCTGTTGAGGAATGTGCATGAACGAGAGCGCCGCGATGCAATTGGGCGTGTGCTATTATCCCGAGCATTGGCCCCGCGAGATGTGGGCAGACGATGCGCGGCGGATGGCCGAGGCGGGCATTTCCCGCGTACGAATTGGCGAATTTGCGTGGAGCCAGATGGAGCCGGAGCCGGGGCGGTTGGACTGGCAGTGGCTTGACGATGCGATCGAGATTTTAGCGGCGGCCGGGTTGGGGATTATCCTCGGCACCCCCACCGCCACTCCGCCCAAGTGGCTGGTCGAAAAAATGCCCGATATGCTGGCGGTGGACCGAGAGGGAAAGGTTCGTAGTTTTGGGTCGCGGCGGCATTATTGCTTCAGCCATGAAGGATACCGTCAGCAAGCCGCGCGGATCACACGTTTGATGGCGGAGCGATACGGACACAATCCGGCGGTGGTCGCGTGGCAGATCGACAATGAATATGGCTGCCACGACACCGTGTTGAGCTATTCCGATGCGGCGCGGGACCGGTTTCGCTTGTGGCTGGAAGCGCGGTACGGATCGGCTGCAGCGCTTAACGCAGCATGGGGCAATGTGTTCTGGAGCATGGAATATCGGTCTTTCGACGAAATAGAATTGCCCAATCTGACTGTGACTGAGGCCAATCCCGCGCATTGGCTGGCGTTCCGGAGGTTCTCCTCCGATCAAGTGATCGCTTTTGACCGGATACAGGTGGACATCCTGCGCGAACTCTCGCCCGGACGGGACGTGGTTCACAATGCGATGGGGTTCACCACCGATTACGATCATCATGCGCTGGGTGCGCAGCTGGATGCCCTGGGGTGGGATTCCTATCCACTCGGGTTCCTCGAAATGTTCCCGTTCAGCGGCGCGGACAAGCTCGCCTATGCGCGGCAAGGTCACCCTGACATCGCGGCATTTCATCACGACCTCTATCGCGGCTGCGCGAAGGACGGGCGCTGGTGGGTGTTGGAACAACAGCCCGGCCCGGTAAACTGGGCGCGGCACAATCCCGCCCCGCTGCCGGGAATGGTTCGGCTGTGGACGTTGGAGGCAATGGCCCACGGCGCGGAATTGACCAGCTATTTCCGCTGGCGGCAGGCGCCCTTCGCGCAGGAACAGATGCACGCCGGATTGCTCCGGCCGGACAGCAAGCCCGCCCCTGCCTTGCCCGAGGTGGCGCAGGTTTCTGGGGAAATTGCGCGGTTGGGGGCGGTTGGCATGCCGGTGAAGCAGGTGGCCCTGATTTTTGCTTACGAGTCCGAATGGGTGACGCAGATCCAGCCTCAAGGCGAGGGAGCGTCCGCTCTATGGGCGGCGTTCCACAGCTACTCCGCGCTTCGAAAATTGGGATTGAACGTCGATATCGTCAAGCCCGGGACACCGCTGGATGATTATGCGCTGGTCGTGTTGCCCTGCCACCCGATTGCAGATGCGGGTCTCGCGGCGCAGTTGAAAACCTATGCAGGGCAAGTGATTATCGGTCCGCGTTCTGGCAGCAAGACCGAGGACTTCGCAATTCCAGATGGACTGGCTCCGGGTCATTTGCGCGAAATATTTGCCGGGACTGTCACTCGAAGCGAAAGCCTGCGCCCGGGCCTTATCCATTCGGGCGAGGGTTGGGACATCGGCCTTTGGCTCGACCATCTCGAAACCAGCGCAGAGCCGGATTTGGTAACGCAGGATGAAGTGGTCGCAAGTTATCGGCAGGGCGCGGTGCGTTATTTGGCAGCGTGGCCGCAGGGCGCATTCATCGACAACATCATGGCCCGCGCTGCACGCGATGCGGTTCTGGAGGTGACCCAACTTCCCGAGGGAATGCGGATGCGCACCACCTCGGCCTATCGCTTCGTGTTCAATTACTCAGCGGGGGCGCAGGTTCTGCCCGCATCAATCATCGGCGAAATGTTGCTTGGCGGTCCGACGCTGGAGCCGGGCGGCGTGGCAGTGCTATCAGCCGTCTAAAGTGGCAGCCGTCTAAAGTGGTTTTTGATCAAGTCGCTTCGCCCAAGTGACGAACAGGGTGATCAGGAACGGTACCAGCACAAAACTCAGCACCACCTTGGCGAGCATTTGCCCGGCAATAAGAGAACCGATCGGGAATTCGCCATAAAACGCCAAAGTAACAAAAATCAGCGTGTCGATCGCTTGGCTCAGCGCAGAGGCGATCGCGCCCCGCACCATGATACCCATATTTCCGCCGCCATCGCTCTTTCCGCGCAAGCGCTCGAAAATCCACACATTCAACAGCAGCGACACCCCGTAAGCGACCGGCCCCGCAGCCATGATTCGCGGGGTTTGGGACAGAACCTGTTCAAAAGCAGCGATGTTTTCCGGCGGCATATTAGCCGATGGCGGCAACATCAGCACCAACATGACCAGAAAGGCAGAAGCTGCCAGCGGCAGGAACCCCCAGAATACCATCCGGTTGGCGACCGCTTGCCCATGCAATTGCGCCACGGTGCTCGATAGCACTACCAGCATCAGGAAGGCGAAAATCCCCGCCTCGACTGCAAGCGGGCCAAGAGCGACTTGCTTGAAACCAAGCACACCGGCGATCACCGTCATCCCGCCGTAAATTAGCGCAAAGACGAATAGGGAGCGGGGGATGGCGGCCTTTGCCGCGGTGTCTGAATAGGCAGTTGGCGCGCTAGATGTATCGTTCATCGCGCAAGACCTATTGGCTCAAACCTTAAAAGGGAAGCGCGGCTGTGCGGATCGCTGCTGATAAGTCCGTTTGACCTGCGCCGTACAAAAGGCGAATAGCGGAGGTTCCTTATTGTATCCCGAAAGCTCCTATGCCTCTTTTCCTGAACAGCCTGATCGGTGTTGTCGCAATCCTGTTCCTCGCCTTTCTGCTGTCGACCGGCAAGAAGCGCATAAGGTTACGGATCGTCAGCGCCGCTTTCGCATTGCAATTGTTGATGGCATTTCTGGTGCTGGGCACGCAGACCGGTCGCCGCGTGATCCGCACGATGGCAGACGGAGTTTCGGCGCTGCTGTCCTATGCAAACGAAGGCACCGCCTTCCTGTTCGGCGCGGACAACCCGCTGTCCAACACCTTTGCACTGGGCGCGCTGCCGGTGATCGTGTTCTTCGCATCGCTGGTGTCGATCCTCTATCATCTTGGCATCATGCAGCGCGTGGTCCGCTGGGTCGGCGGGGCGATTGGTTGGCTGACGGGCATCAGTAAAGTCGAGTCTCTGGGTGCGGCAGCGAATATCTTCGTCGGCCAGTCGGAAAGCCCGCTGGTGGTACGCCCCTATCTGGCGGCGCTCAGCCCGGCACAGCTGTTCACTTTGATGACCGTTGGCATGGCCGGTGTCGCGGGTACTATTTTGGCCGCATACGCAGGACTGCTCGGCTCCGAATATCTGCCCTTTTTGCTGGCTGCGGCGTTTATGTCTGCGCCGGGCGGCATCCTGATGGCCAAGATCATCATGCCGGACGAGATTGAAACAGGCGACATGGTGGCCGAGGGCGACATTGCTTTGCCCAAGGCGCGGATTAGTTCGGAGGGGCCAGCTGCCCTGACCGAAGGCGGAAAAGCGCACGAGGTCGAAGTGGCCGAAACTTTCGAAGAAGGGCAAAAACCTGCCAATATCATCGAGGCTGCTGCTCAAGGCGCGCAGACCGGTGTGAAGCTGGCCGTGGCCGTGGGCGCAATGGTGCTGGCCTTTGTGGCACTCGTCGCTCTGGCCAATGGATTGTTGGGAGCGGCCGGGGGGATCGTCGGCTTCCCCGAATTGTCCTTCCAGCAAGTGCTTGGCTGGGTGTTCGCGCCGTTCATGTTCCTGATCGGCGTGCCGTGGAGCGAAGCAGGCACTGCAGGCGGGCTGTTCGGCACCAAGATCGTGCTGAATGAATTTGTCGCCTTCATCGAATTGGGCCAACTCGGCCCCGATGTGCTGAGCGAACGCAGCCGCGCAATTGTGACTTTTGCTTTATGCGGCTTTGCCAATTTCAGCTCTATTGCTATTCAGATGGCAGTAACTGGCGGCCTTGCTCCAAACCAGCGGCCAGTGATCGCAAAACTGGGCCTCAGGGCACTAGCGGCAGGCTCGCTGGCTAATTTGATGAGCGCGGCGCTGGCCGGGCTATTCCTTATCTGACCGGGGCCACTGATGACTGATATTGCTTCCGTTTCGCTTTTACGTCCGCTGGCAGAAGTGTCTGGCGAACTGGGCCGCAGCTTTGCCGAATTTGGGTTCGGCATCGTCCGAGACCACGGCATCTCTGCAGATTTGATCGCCCGAGCCGAAGAAATGTCGAAGCAATTCTTCGCGCTGCGCGACCACGTGAAGCGCGCCTACAAGATCGAGGGCGGTGGCGGCGCGCGCGGCTATACCCCGTTTGGGACGGAAAAGGCGAAGGACGCCAAGGTCCATGATCTCAAGGAATTCTGGCACGTCGGGCGCGATCTGCCAGCAGGCCATGTATTGGCCGAATACATGGCACCCAATGTGTGGCCAAACGAAGTGCCGGGATTCGAGGGCACTTTCACCGAATTATACGCTGCTTTCGAGCAGGCGGGCGACACAATCCTACGCGCGATTGCTCTGCATCTTGGGTTGGCGGAAGATTACTTTGTCGCAACGGTGGAGGACGGCAATTCGGTTATGCGCCTGCTGCATTACCCGCCGTTGGAAAGCGCAGATGCCGAAGGCGCGATCCGCGCTGCCGCGCATGGCGACATCAATACCATCACTCTATTGCTGGGGGCCGAGGAAGCCGGGCTCGAACTGCTGACCCAGCAAGGGAAATGGCTTGCCGTCGATCCGCCAGAGGGAGCTTTGGTTGTCAATATAGGTGATATGTTGGACCGGCTGACTAATGGAAAATTGCGTTCGACCACCCACCGCGTGGTCAATCCCTCAGGCGAGGCAGCGCACCGCGCGCGCTATTCCATGCCGTTCTTCCTACACTTCCGGCCCGATTATGTAATCGAGACTCTGCCCGGCTGTATCGACAGCGAATCGGCAACCGCTGCGCCCGAACCAATTTCGAGTCACGAGTTCCTGTTGCAGCGTTTGCGGGAAATCAATCTGGCCTAAAGCGCAGCTATCCACAGGCCGGGGGTCCACAGAGTCTTATTGTTTGGAATTGTTACATTGTAGCAACAGCGCAGACATTCATTTAAATCAGAGACTTAACGGTCACTATTCCTTTGTGGGGCAGGATTCACGAACATTGTCGCATCGGTGTAGCAAAACCTACTCCTAAGCGTGGTCCACCGCCCTTATCGGGGCCGGATTATTCGTTTAACGCCCCAAAATCTACCGCGCATCGTCACGCAAGGAATTGTCTTCATGAAACTTAAGTATCTTCTGGCTGCGAGTATCGTCAGCCTATCCGCCGCTACAATTTTACCTGCTCCAGTTATGGCGCAGCAGATCACATCTGGCATCGAGGGCCAGGTGGTTGATGCCAATGGCGCACCACTGTCCGGCGCGATCGTGCTGGTGACCGACACCCGCACCGGCCAGACCCGCAGCCTGTCGACAGGCAGCGATGGCCAGTTCCGGGTCGACAGCCTGATCACCGGCGGCCCTTACGAAGTGACGGCAACGGCGCCGGGTTATGAAGGCCAGACTGTCGAAACCATCTTCATCAACCTGCAGGGCAATTCCCAACTTACCTTCAAGCTCAGCGATGCTGGCGGAGCCGCGGAGAACGTGATCGTCGTATCGGGTGCCCGCGTACAATTGTCGCAGCGCGCGATCGGCCCCGGCCAGTCTTTCGGCACCGATACAATTGAAGCCTTCCCGTCGATCGGCCGCGATGTGCGTGATATCATCCGTCTCGACCCTCGCGTCAGCCTCGATCGTTCGAATGAAGTCGACCGTGTATCCTGCCTCGGCGGCAATGATCGGACCAACGCATTCACTGTTGACGGTATCGCCCAGTCCGATCTGTTCGGTCTGAACGGCACGCCATTTGCCAGCCGGAACTCGCTGCCGCTTCCCTATGATGCCGTGCGCGAAACCTCGGTCGAATTTGCACCGTTTGATGTGCAATACGGTCAATTCACCGGCTGCGCGATCAACGTCGTGACGAAATCTGGCGGGAATAAATTCCACGGTTCCGCATTTTTCACCTACGCCAGCGACAGCTTGCAGGGTGATCAGGCAGGCAATCAGAGCTTCTCAGGGCAGCCATATAAGGAAAAGCGCTGGGGTGCGACACTCAGCGGTCCGATCATCAAGGACCGCTTGTTCTTCTTCGGTGCCTATGAGGAAACCGATCTGGCAGACAGTCAGGAAGAAGGCCCTCCAGGTGCGGGCTATCCGACTGAACTCGACTTTGTCACCACGGGCCAGTTCGACCAGTTCTCCCAGATCCTCAGCAGCGTTTACGGCGTCGAAAGCGGCGGCTTGGCCACCACTTTGCCGGAAAGCAGCGTGCGCTATTTCGGACGCCTCGATGCTATCATCACCGAAGACCAGCGTCTGGAAGCGACTTACCAGAACCTGAAGGAAACCAATGTTGAGCCTGACGATTTCAGTCGTCAGAACCGGGTATTCACCGGTCTGAATTCCTTCGAAGATGAAGGCACCGAAAGCGAATATTACTCGCTGCGTCTCTATTCGGACTGGTCGGACAATTTCTCGACCGAAATCCGTGCGTCACGCGCGTCCGTGCAGGATGTCCAGGGCCCGGTCGGCGGCGGCGAAGCGCAGTCGGACAATCCGATCCCGCGGTTCGTTGTTGGCATCAGTAACAATGGTAACAATGGTTCTATCGTAGCTGGTCCGGGTTTCTCGAGAGCCGCGAACGATCTTAAAACCACGGTGACCCAGTTCAAGGCGCTGGGCCGTCTGAACGCGGGCAACCATACGTTTACAGTTGGCGGTGAGTACAATCAGCTCAAGGTCTTCAACCTGTTCGCGCAGAATTCCACCGGCACGCTGACCTTTGCCAATCTGACTGATTTTGCCAATGGCCTGCTGACGAGAGGGAGCGACACGTTCCCGAATGGTTCGGCCATCGTCAATGGTACCGCAGCAGGTTCTTACGGCAACTTTACAGCGTCGGGCGATATCAACGATGCTGCCGCGAAATGGCAGCGAACAACTTGGTCAGCCTATGTGCAGGACGAATGGCAGGTTTCCGATCAGCTGGATGTTGTCGGCGGCGTTCGCATCGATTGGCTGTCGGGTGATGCGCCCGATAACAACCCGAACTTCTTCAACCGTTACGGATTCACCAATGCAAACAGCTTCGGGAAAATCGATCCGGTGATCCTGCCGCGTCTCGGCTTTACCTATCAGGTGGATAATGCCGGCTTCTTCAGCAACACCCAGCTCAAGGGCGGCGTTGGCATGTTCACCGGAGGCGATCCGGCGGTGTATTTCTCCAACGGATTTTCCAACAACGGTTTCGCTGTTGGTTTCGGCCAAACCGGCAATGCAGCTTGCGGTCCAAGCGGGACGCAGATTGATGTGACACCGGGTGGAACCTTCACTGGTGTTCCAACTTGCGTCATTGCTGCAGGCGGCACGCAATCGGCGCGCGGTTTGGCGGACACGCAATCGACTGATCCCGATTTCAAAATGCCAACCGTGCTTCGGGCGAACTTTGGCATATCGACAGCGTTCGGTTCGCAAAGCGGCTTCTTCAGCGATTGGCGCCTGAATGTCGATTTCATCTACAGCAAGTTCTACGATTCAGTTGAATTTGTCGATCTTTCGCAAGTGGTTGATACGCGGCTTGGCCTCGGTGGTTTCACGGTTGACGGTCGTCCGATATATCGTGCGATTGATCCAACTGCGAATGGCTGTGCTGCAATACTTCAAAATCAAGGCGGCTCCCCGCCAACCTATACCGGCGTTACTCCGGCTTGCTTCTCAACCAGCCGGGACGATGAAATCCAGCTGACCAACGGCAAAAGTTTTGAAAGCAAGATCGCTTCGGTGATCGTGTCGAAAAACTGGAACCGCGGCATCTTTACCGACGGCGGCGCAATCAACTTCAACCTTGGTTATGCCTACACCGATGCTGAGAACAATCGTTACTCGAACAGCTCGACGGCGACTTCCAGCTTCGACATTGTCGGTGCTTTCGACCGCCAGAATGTCGATGTTGCGACAGCTGAATTCCAGACCAAGCACAATGTCACGCTGGGCCTGAACTTCCGCGAAGAATTCTTCGGCGACAATGCGACCAGCTTCGGCTTCGTCCTCGTTGCGCGGTCGGGTCGTCCGTACTCAATCGTTCAGGACAATCTACCGTCCAGCGTGTTCAACGACAGTGCCAGCGGTGATTTCAACTCGCTGCTCTATATTCCGACCGGCCCAACCGATACGAATGTAGTTTATGCGGCTGGTGGCGGGCAAACTGCCGCCGCCGCTGCTGCGGGTCTTGATGCCTTCATCAACGCCAATGATTGCATCAGCAAGTTCCGGGGTCAGACGATCACCCGCAACAGCTGCACCAATCCGTGGTTCTACGATCTTGATCTGCGTTTCAGCCAGGAACTGCCCGGACCGGCCAGCTTCTTTGGTCTGACCAATGACAAGATCAAGCTGTTTGCCGATTTCGATAATTTCCTGAACCTGCTCGATAGCGGTTCAAATGTTTCCAAGCGCTATCGTTATACCGAAGCGCCGATCCAGGCGAACTTCAACTCTGCAGGCCAGTATGTTTACTCGAACTATTCGGGTATCGGCGATCCGCAGATCCAGTCCAGCTCGTCGCTGTGGAAAATCCAGCTCGGCGTTAGCTACGAATTCTAATCGGGATCACCTGATCTGAATTGCGGCGGCGGCATCCACAGGGTGCCGCCGTTTGCATTTCCAGATTCTGAATTTTGGGGCGCACAAATTAAGCGCACGGACAGGACGGTTAGGCCGCGCGCAAAAATGAATCTGCCAGTTCGCTGCGCTGCGATGCCTCCCCTTGCTTCAAGGCCCGCTCCAGCGCGCTGGCACGGTTGCCCAGCTCATTTTCGCCGAACATTCCGGCTGTGCCAGCAATCTTATGTACCAGCTTCGCCAGTTCTGCCGCAGGGGCTCCGTGCAGCCCATCTTCACGCATGGCTTTAGACACCGCATCAAGTGCTTCTTGTCGGCGTTTCTGCCACTGCCGGGCAAGACGTCCAGCTGGGGACAAGGGACTGTCAGATTTGTTGTTCGCGCGGATATTGACCGGTAAATCCCCAACATGGGGAGGGGGATAAGCGATGGCATTCACTCCTGTTTCAAATCGGGCACGGGGCGCAGCCGCTTTTCACGCTTGTCTCCGCTGCGAACCTCTCACAGAGTACTTATAGAGGGAAATCCGCTGGACCGGGCGCGGGGCGCATCGGGCACCTGTTCACTTCCAACCCAGGAATTTGTAAATCAGGCATGGCACAAGGCACGAAATTTTCGACCAAATCACGCAAGCTGAGGCCCGGTACACTGGTGCTGATCGGTTTGCTGCACGTTCTGGCATTCTATGGTCTGGTGCGGGCCTTTGCGCCGGATATGACCGCCAGCGTTGAACGGTCAGTGGTATCTGCCTTCACCGTCACGGTAACCGCGCCACCGGATCCACCCAAGGAGCCCGAGCCCGAACCCGATGAAGGCGCTGCCGGCGATCCGGGCAAACAAGCGGTACCCAAGCCGGTGATTGCCCCGACCCCGAAGGTGGTATTGAAGCGCGATCAGCCCGCGCCGCGTGCGACCTCCACCGGCGTAGCGGTAACTTCCGGGGCGAAGGATCAAGGCGATGGTACGGGCGCGGCGGGGTCAGGTTCGGGCACTGGCAGCGGGCGCGGAGGCGGCGGGCAAGGCGGAATTATAGCGTCCAAACCGGTGCATATTTCCGGCGGGATCGACAATGCGCGCGATTTCCCTGTCCCCGAAGGCGGACGAAAGGCTCGTCGCGGTACCGAAGTTATCGTCAAGGTGACTGTGAATACTAGCGGCCGAGCCAGCAATTGCAGCATCTACAAAGCCAGTCCCGATGCAGAGGCAGACCGGCTCACCTGTCAATTGGTGGTTGATCGTCTGAGGTTCAAACCTGCAATCAATGGCAATGGTGATCCGGTAGCTGCCCCGTTCTATTGGAGGCAACGCTGGTTCTGATCCAAAATACACGTTAGGGCGGGCCCGTAACCCATTTAAACCGGCGCCGCATATCGCCGCTATAACGAGCAGATTGAAGGGCAACTCCACGCGTGATTACTCCGATTATCCTTTGCGGCGGAAGCGGTACGCGCCTGTGGCCGCGCAGCCGGGCCATGAAGCCGAAACCCTTTTTGCCGCTGGTCAGGGACAAAACGCTGTTCGAAGCGACCTTGGCGCGCAGCGCTAATCCGGCGATATTCACCGCACCGGTGGTGGTCACAGGGAAGGGGCATCTGGAACACGTTACAGCTCAATCGGCTGATGTGGCGGGGCTACAGATTATCATCGAACCTGAGGCCAGGAATACAGCGCCCGCAATTGCGCTTGCCGCCGCGCGGCTGCCTGAAGACGCAATCATGCTGGTGTGCCCCAGCGATCACTATATCAAGGATCAGGATGCGTTTATTCGCGCTGCGCAATCTGCTGCGCGCCTGGCGAAGGATGACTGGATGGTCGCCTTCGGAATCGAAGCGAAGCGGCCTGAAACAGGGTTCGGTTATATTTTACGAGGTACTGAAATCACCTCCGGATGCCACCGCATCGAAAGGTTCGTCGAAAAGCCGGATCGCGCAAAGGCGGAGCAATTCCTGAACGATGGCGGCTATAGCTGGAATGGAGGCATCTTTGCCTTCCGTGCCGGTGCTTTTCTGGCAGAGTTGGAACAGTATAGGCCTGAAATGGCGAAGTGCGCCAAACAAGCTGTTTCAGCCGGCACGCAAGACGGCGCACACTTCCATCCCGAGGCGGCTACGTTTGCCAAAATTGAGCCGGATTCGGTCGATTATGCGGTGATGGAAAATACCCAGCGTGCGGCGGTTGTCGCCGCCGATATGGGCTGGTCTGATATCGGCAATTGGGAGGCGCTTCGCGAAGCCCGCTCCGGAAATCGGGACGCGGACGGCAATTGGGTCAGCGGCAAAGGTGAGTTGATCGATTGCAGCAATGTAATGATCGACAGTGACGGACCACGCGTCTCGGTAATCGGGCTGGACGATGTCGTGGTGGTGGTAGACGGCGATGAAGTTCTAATTGTCTCCTCCGCAGGTGCTCAGCAGGTTGGCAAATTGTCCGGGGCCAAGTTTCAATGAATGGCAACGCGCCGCTAGGCGGCAAATTACAGGCTCTTTCGATCGAAAAAGTATGGGGTATGGATAATTTGCCGGCGCCATTTGTCGCGCCAACCGGCAAGCGGATCGGTGAGATTTGCTTCGAGCCGCCACCGACAATGGATCGACTGCTGGTTAAATATCTGTTCACCAGCGAAAAACTGTCAGTCCAGGTGCACCCTTCGGACACGCAAGTACTCTCGGGCGGCAGCGGCAAGGAAGAATGCTGGCTGGTGATCGGTGCAGAGCCCGATGCCCGTCTCGCCATCGGCTTTGAGCAGGAAATTTCCGCCCAAGCCATGCGCTCCGCCGCGCTGGATGGATCGATCGAGGAATTGCTGGTTTGGCACCCTGCGAAGGTGGGCGATTTCTTCTACCTGCCCGCAGGCACAGTGCATGCCATTGGCCCGGGGCTGAGTTTGGTCGAAATCCAGCAGAATTGCGACATTACCTACAGATTGTTTGATTATGGCCGACCGCGCGAATTGCACCTTGATCAGGCAATTGCAGTGGCTAGTGGCGGCCGGCATGATCGGGAACTTCGCCAATCCTTTGGCAGCAACGGCGACGCGCAATTGGTCGATGGGCCGCAATTTCGGGTTGACCGGATTGCAGGCAAGCCCACCCGCGAATTTCTGGCACGGTATGTGGGCCGGGTGCTGATCGTACCGCTCGCCGGGACGGTTACATTGGGTGAGTTCACGATTGAAGCGGGTGAATGCGGCTGGGCTGAAGATCTTGCGATTGCCGACTTTGGTCATTCCGAAAGCTGTTTGGTGACCCAGCCCACCGTCTAGAATTGCATACGAATTCTGTTCCGGTTTGCCTGTCCCGGCCTGATCATGCGGTTCACAATCAGCCCGGTGTCACTACATCAACCCTTATAAAACCCAAGTAAGGCAGCAATCGATGATCGCCCAAACCATTCAACTGGCCCTGGCTCCGGTATTCGTGCTGGTGGCAATCGGCAATATCATGAATTTGTTGTCATCACGGCTCGGCCGGGTAGTTGATCGGTCGCGAGCCATGGAGGAACAACACCGGGCAACTAGCGGCGCAGAGCACGATATGGTCGTGCGCGAATTCCGCTCACTTGACCGCCGGATTGAGTTGATCGGCCGAGCAATTCTGCTGTTGGTATTGAGCGGTCTGACCATTGGTCTGACAGTGGTGATCCTGTTTCTAGGTGATTTCCTGCAGTGGAATTTGCCGCAATTGTCGGCGGCAGCTTTTATCGTCGCGATCGGCCTGTTGATGGGCGCATTGCTGCTGTTCCTGCTGGAAACCCGCGAGGCGTCTGCAGCATTGCGGATACCGGAGGATTTTCTTGAATTGGGCCGCTCGATCTAGATTGGAAATTCAAGTCAGCAATTTCTGACCTTGCTGCTTGATTGCGCCAGAAATGATCGGTTCCAGGAAACCAAGTGCCGGCGGAAGTGCAATCTCGAACACCAACTGGCTTTCCTCGACATTGACGATCCCGCGCAAGCTTTGACCCATGGTGGAGATGGTGAGGTTCATCCGGTCTTCGCTTGGCCAATCGGTTGACACCTCTGCCATACCGCCGGGAATGTGGTCGGCGATTTCGTGGCTACGGGATTTGAGGCGCTCGCGTGCCAGATCTCGGGAAATGTCGAATGGTATCGCAACGCGCATCTGTTTTTCTACTCCGAATTTTCTGGGCTGGAATGATTGGGGAGCGCATCGGGCGTTTCACCGTATTTGTAATCAAGGTATCGGTTTTTGATCGCCAGATCGTCCAGTGCGCCATCAGCCAGTTGGCGGGTCACGCTCTCGATTTCCTTGCTGATGTTGCCGAGCCCTTGCGTCAGCTGCTCGTCTGGCGTCGCTCCGGCGCGTTTCTCTCCGCGTAAATTGGCTGGAACCTTGCGGTACGAATCGACCATTTCGGGCAGATGTTCACCCACTAGTTTGCGCACTTCGCGGGCCGCGGGATGTTCCTGATCCACGGTTTGTAATTGCAGACCGAGCGCGTCCAGTTGCACCCCGATCTGATCGACCAGAGTAACTGCTGGCGGCGGCAAAGCTGGCCGCTGCGCTTCCAGCCATAATTCCGTTCGGCCAACTAATTGTGCCGCACTGCCTTTGGTCAGTTCGGCGCGTTTCGGCACCTTTATTTTCGGGAAGGCCGAAAAGCCGACAGTTGCGGCGACAATTGCAAGGAAAGTCAGCATCACCCCGACAAAACCAATCCCGTCCACAATCAGACCCACGATCATCGCGGCAATCACGATCCCGCCAACGGCCAAGACAATCCGCTTCACCTTGCGCATCAAATGCTGGGTCTTGATCTCAGCCGAGCCTTTGCCGATCGAAACGCGGCGGTGCCTGCCGCCGTCGCGGTTGTCGGTCAGCAACCGGCGGCCGTCATTGAGCAACCGGTCGCTCTCCTTGGTCAGATCGTTCATGTAGAAATTCCTGGCATCAACCTTCGAGGCTCAATAGCGGCGATTCGGTAACTTGCTTGGATGCCTGCGCCTGTCCCTCTGCGCGGGCGATATAGCCTTTCGATTTTTGCACTTCATCGGATAGCACGTTTACCGTCTGTTTCATGCTCGACAATGCTTCCAGCTTGAACCGGTCGACCTCGTCCATCGTATCATAAATATTCTGGAATGCGCGCTGCAGTGTTTCGAGCGGAATGGTCGAGCTGGCGGCCTGCTGATGGATCTTGCCGGTCTGGTCACGCAACATCGTGCTGGTGGAATCGATAATCCCGGCGGTGGTTTCGTTGAGCGCGGTAATCTGGCCCAATACCAGCCGTTGATTAGTCATCGCCTCCGCCACAGTTACGGCAGTTCGCAGCGCGCCGACGGTGGTGGTGCTGGCGCGGTCTACGCCCTTTACCAATTCGACGTTGTTTTTCTTCACCAGATCGAGCGCGAGATAGCCTTGCACACTGACTGCCATCTGGGTCAGCAGATCCTGCGTCCGCTGGCGGACATAGAACAGGGCGGTTTCACGAATTGCCTTGGCCTTGGCAGGATCGGTCGCGTCGAGTTCATCCGCCTTTTCCTCCAGCTTTTCATCCAACTGTTTGGAAATGTGGATCATCTGTTCCAGATTACCCATCGCTTCCCACAATTTCTGCCGCTCCACATCTATTGCGGCATTGTCCATGATCAGCTCGTCCTTGCCCGAGGCAAGATTGCCAAGGATCGACTGGATATGCGTTTGCGCGCTTTGGTAACTGCGGAAATAATTGGTCAGCTTGTTTCCGAACGGAATGATACCAAGGAATTTACGGCGACCGGATAATTTGCCGCGCTTGCCGGGGTCGAGGTCTTCTACCACCAGCCGCAATTCAGCCAGATCGGCGCCGACGCCCTGATCCTTGTCCATCGCCCGGATCGGCCGGTCGAGGAAGCGGTTGGACATGCCGGCGGCGGCCATGATTTCCTTGCGCCCCATGTTGGTTAGTTGATCAACCTTTTGGCCAAATTCCGGCGAATTCGGGTCCTGCGCCAATAAATCCATCACAAAGGTCTCAACCTTCGTTGCCAGTTTGGACTGGATTTCCTCGGATACCGGGACCAATCCTGCGGCCTTTTCCGGCGCAACTTGCGGCACGGGATCTGGCGCGGTCAATTCGAGATCGATGGCGGTTGCGGTCTTGGTCTTAGGGCTGTTGGATTCAGTCATGGAAGCGGATGGCTCCTGTTCGCTCGCGGATGCGCGGAAGGTTGATTACATTTACTGTATTAAGGGCATAAGACACGAAGTTCAAGATTTGTGCCGCATACTGGTGTTCTCGTCCATACTTTCGTTCCCAAAAGAAGCAGTCTACATGACAAGATTGCATTGGCGAGAGGCTACTGCGTCATGGCGCTTGATACGGCAGAAACGACAGACACAAGCGCGGCCATTGGGGTTGAACGGTCCTTCAGATATGTGCTTTTGAGCTGGCGCAGATGGTGGAAGGATGCCGTATTAGGCACGGTCGATCAGGCGTCCGTAATTGAAAAGCGGCGCGAAGATTGCGCCATGTCAGCCCGTTACATATTCATGATTGCGATGTCGGGCGGGATCGCCATTCTCGGCATGCTGCTGTCATCTCCTGCGGTGGTTATAGGGGCAATGTTGCTCTCGCCGTTGATGGGGCCGATCATCGGGCTGGGCTTTGCCATGTCGATCGGCGATTTTGGCTGGCTGCGGCAAGCTGCGAAGTCTTTGGCCTATGGTTCGGTAATCGCGGTGCTTTTGTGCGCGCTGATCGTGTTCATGTCGCCGCTCCAGACTGTCACTGCCGAGATCGCCGCGCGCACAAGGCCCAACCTTTTTGACCTGTTGGTGGCGCTCTTTTCTGCGCTTGCAGGCGCATATGCTATGATCCGTGGGCGCGAGGGTACCATTGTGGGTGTGGCGATTGCGACGGCATTGATGCCGCCTCTGGCAGCGGTCGGATTTGGCCTTGCGACATTGAACTGGACGGTTTTTTCCGGCGCATTGCTGCTGTATTTTACCAATCTGATGACAATAGCATTGACCGCGGCGTTGATGGCCCGCCTCTATGGGTTTCGAACCTCGTTGAGCGCACGTCAGACGCAGTTCCAGACCATAGTGATTGTGGCCGCATTTGTCGCGCTGGCGGTGCCGCTCGGCTATTCGCTTAGCCAAATCGGGTGGGAAGCGAATGTGTCGCGTCAACTGCGGAACGAAGTGATGGATGTGTACGATGGGCAGGCACGCCTGTCACAATTTGAAATCAATTTCGATGCCAAGCCAATCGAAGTATCCGCTATTGTTCTGACCCCGAAATTGCGGATTGATGCGGAGGAGGCTGCCTCGCGCGAAATGAACCGGATAGCGGGGGAACCCGTGAATTTCACCATCACCCAATATTTGGTTGGGACCAGCGCATCCGCTGCAGAACAAGCGCAATTGGCGGCTGCACAAGCGCAACAACAAGCAGCGAACGACCAAATAGATGAATTGGGGGCCCGGCTCGCCTTGCTGGCCGGAGTGACTGAAGAAGAAGTGTTAGTGGATCAGCAGCGGCGCCGCGCCGTAGTGCAGGCAAAGACGCTCGAAGGCGCATCGCTGGCCACCTATTACGATCTGGAAAGGCGCATCGCCGTTACGGAGCCGGAATGGCGGATCGAATTGATCCCGCCGGTGCGGTCATTGCCGCGGATCTATTTCGACAAGGGGCAGCCGACGGCGGAGGGTACCAAAGCTCTTGCACTGACCGCATGGTCAGCAAAGCGTTTGGGCACACCGATCCTGTTGTTGGGAACCGCCGCTGACACCGAACGCGCGCAGGAACTTCTTGCTGAACAAGGCGTCACTAATGTCCGGACCGAAATCAGGCGCGGTCGTCTGGTCGTACGTTGGGATGGAAGCGCAAGTTGAATTAGGCCGTAAATTCAAGCCGCGATAGGCAGCTCCAGCGGAACGATCTCGCCCGCCAGATATAGCCGTTTGGCCTTCGCGCGAGAAAGTTTGCCCGACGATGTTCGCGGCAAGGTGCGCGGCGGGACCAGTTCAACCACACAGTTCATGCCAGTGATCGAACGCACCTTGTCGCGGATCGTTTCATGCAATTTGATCCGTTCTTCGGGGTCGGAAACGCGGCAATGGACCAGCACAGCTGGCGCTTCCTCGCCAGTGTCGGTTTCGACCGAGAATGCGGCAATGTCACCGTGGTTGAAACCGGGCAGCTGCTCCACCGCCCATTCTATGTCCTGCGGCCAATGGTTCTTGCCATTGATGATGATCATGTCCTTGGCTCGGCCGACGATGAACAGATAGCCATCGGCCATATATCCCATGTCACCCGTATCCAGCCAGGCCCCCTTTCCATCTTTACTGGCGACCAGGCATTCCTCGGTCGCTTCGGGGTTGCGGAAATATGAATGCATTACGCTGGTGCCGCGGCACCAGACCTTGCCGATCTGATGGTCGTTCTTGGCCTGATCCTTGGGGCCGCGGATTTCAACTTCCATCCCCGGGATAGGCTTGCCGCAATTGACGATTGCGCGGTAGCGTGCCGGGCGCGACAGGTCGCGCGGTGTGCCGGACAGGCGCTCTTCTTCAACCAGTTCCACCCGGATACCTTCGCCTGGCGGCATGACGGTGACCGCCAGAGTCGCTTCTGCAAGGCCGTAGCTGGGAGTAAAGGCGCTGGCCTTGAACCCCGCTTCGGAAAAGGCATTGACGAAATTCTGCATCACATCAGGCCGGATCATATCCGCGCCATTGCCTGCCGTGCGCCAGCGCGACAGGTCGAACCGGTCCGCAACATGGCTCTGGCTGGAGATGCGGCGGGCGCAGATGTCGTAGCCAAAGGTGGGTGAATAACTGAGAGTAGTGCCCTTGTTGCGGCTGATCAGATCAAGCCATGCCAGCGGGCGCCGGGCGAAATGTTCGGTCTTCAGATAATCGACCGACATCTGGTTGGAAATTAGCGACAGGAAACAGCCGACCAGACCCATGTCGTGGTACCACGGCAGCCAGCTGACTACGCGGTCATTGGTGCCGACATTCATCGAAATCGCGTGACCAGCGAGATTATCCAGCAGCGCACGGTGCGTCACCGCGACTCCGGTTGGGAACCGGGTCGAACCGCTTGAATATTGCAGATAGCAGATATCGTCGGGATCGGGCGGGGTCAGCGCGCAATCCGGGGCTTCGCGTGTGGCAAAACTTTCCCAATCGGCACCCTCACAGCCCTGACGCGCCGCCGCTGCAGCGCCCATATCGGCGATTTCATTAGGATAAAGCAGAATGGTCGGGTCGGAGCTTTCAAGCTGAACAACCAATTGATCGATGTAACTTTCCTTGCCGCCAAAACCGGTCGGCAGCGGCAGCGGCACGGGCCATGCACCGGCATAGATCGCCCCGCAGAACAGGGCGGCAAATTCGGCACCGGTTTCTGCGATCAGGGCGACCCGGTCTTCCTTGCCGATTCCGGCAGCTTTGAAGCGGCGGGCCATTTCCAGCGCATCTGCGCGCAGTTCCACGTAGGTATAAACGCGTTCCAAATTGCCGCGCATATCGTGAAAATTCATGCCCTTGGCGCTTTTCGCAGCATAATCGACCGCGTCCGTGAAGGTCGCAAAGTCTGAGCGGCGGCGCGGTAGTGGGCAATCGTTTGCGGTTGCCTGCAAGGCACCGGCTAGCTGTTCGATTTCGGTCATATTATTTTGCGATACCCGTCATCTGCGCGCTTTCAAAACGCTGCCAATTACTGTGTGCCGTTCCATTCGTCTTTTCTTGCGGGCCGTTTTGCGACATATGGCCCATTTTTCCTTAGTCCGGCGTAACAAACTTTCCCATTTCAATCAGACTGTGGCACGATTATGGCCGATGACCGATCGTGATACGTCCAAATGGAGAAAAAAACGCACTCCTCGTCCACCTCCGCGCCCATTGGATACGGAACGTTTACAGGAACTTGCGCTGGCTTATGTTGCGCGTTTTGCAACCACCGCAGCCAAGCTGGAAAGCTATCTCTCGCGTAAGATACGTGAACGCGGGTGGAACAATGATGGCGGGGAACTGACAGATAGCCGTCCCGACCTGCGGGAAATCTCCGCGCGGTTTGTCGAGATGGGCTATATTGATGATGAAGCGTATGCCCGTTCGCGGAGCGGTGGTTTGCTTAGGCGCGGCTTTGGCCCTCGCCGGGTATCGCAGGACCTCTATGCAGCCGGGATTGACGAACAGATCAGGACCGACATTGCGCCGGGCGAGGCTGCAATCCGGGCTGCAGCGCTGGCGATGGCGCGCAAACGACGGTTCGGCCCTTTTGCGGTGGAAGCGCCCGACCGCGAGCGCAAACAAAAACAAATCGCCGCAATGTTGCGTGCCGGGCATGGCTTTGACACGGTTCGGGCGATAATGGATGCACGAAGCGATGCGGCAGCCGAGGAATGGGCAGCCGAAGCGCGGACTGATGAAGATGACGAGGAACTCTAGATGATTCGCAGCATTGCCATTGCGGCCAGTTTCGCTTTTCTTGCCGCCTGTTCACCTCAACCTGCCGCTGAGGCGACGCCGGCGGCGGCTTCGATGGAAGTGCCCGTCCATCCCGTTTCCGGGCTCGCAGTGGTCCCGCTGACCGTTGCGGGCGAGAAAAAGACCCATACCTTTCGGGTGGAAGTGGCAGCGACCCCGCGCGATCAAGCCAAAGGGCTGATGTTCCGTACCGAAATGGGCCCTGACGAAGGCATGATCTTTCCGCGTGACGGCTATGCGCAGGCCAGCTTCTGGATGAAAAATACTCCGCTACCGCTCGATATAATCTTCATCGGCACCGATGGGCGGATCAGCAATATCGCAGCGAATACCGTGCCGTATTCACTCGAATCGGTCTCCTCCGAAGGAATCGCCAGTGCCGTGCTGGAACTGAATGCCGGGCGAGCGGCCGAACTGGGGATTGTGGCTGGAAATAAGGTCGCATGGTGAACACTTCCGCGTCGCTTCTCACTTGGCCCGGCGCGGCGAATCGGCTAACCGCGGCGTTATGAGTTTTTTCGGCAAGATTTTTACCTGGTGGGACGGCGCCACCATCGGCACCATGTTGAACAGCTGGCGGACCGGCGAACAGGTTGGCACCGATGCTCAGGGCAATCGGTATTTTCGCGCACGCAAGACACCCGCAGGCACGAACCAGCGCCGCTGGGTGCTGTATGAAGGTGCGAATGATGCCAGCCGGGTGCCGCCCGAATGGCACGGCTGGTTGCATGGACAGTTCGTGGATGTTCCCGAGAGTAATTTGCCCCCGGCAAAGATCTGGGAAGTGGAATATAGCCCCAATGCCACGGGAACGGTGGATGCCTATCGCCCACAGGGCGCGCTGGAGCGTGGGGGCCGCCGGGCAGGCGCGTCTGGCGACTACGAATCCTGGACCCCGGATAGCTGACCATGCACGGAATCGCTCATGCGGCTGGGCTGCGCTGGCGGCTGCTTCTGGCACCCGCCGTTTTGCTCGCGGCGTCCTGCTCGTCAGGTGCGCCTGAGCCGGAAGCGGTGGAAACCGAAGTCCCCGCAGAATTGCAGCAAAAGCCAGCTACGCCAACGGTATCGCAGGCGCTGGATGCGGTGTCAGGTACACCAATGGCGGACCGAACTGCTACTATTGGCTTGCTGAACAAGCGTAATAATCTGTCGCAGGAATTGACCATGAAGCCGGGCGAATCGCGCCGGTTGGGCAATGTGGTCATTCGCCTCGCCTCCTGCGAGCGCACTCCCGTGTGGGAACTGCCCAATGAAACCGGGGCTTTCGTACAAGTACTGGTGCGCGACACCGGAGGGAAGCAGGCTTGGCGCAAGGTTTTTTCCGGCTGGCTGTTCAAGCGTTCGCCGTCACTCAATGTGGTCGAACATCCGATCTATGACGTGTGGGTCAAAGATTGCGCGATGAGCTTTCCGGGCGAAGAGAAAGACGTGGCATCACCGGCCGCTACGCCAGATAGAGCCAAATCAGCTTCTCCGACGCCAGAGCCTGCCGCAGAGGCTCCCAGCAACGAAGAGTAAGCCAGCGGTATACTCTGTGCTTGCCCGCATGCCTGTTCCACCAGCCCAAGATAGCTTTTCTGAGACATAGCTACCGCGCCCATAGAGGCGAGGTGGTCGGTCATGAACTGGCAATCGAGCAACCGCACCCCCGCATGGCGCAAGATCGCCACCAGCCAGACCAGCGCAACCTTGGAAGCATTGTCTGTCCGGCTGAACATGCTTTCTCCGCAGAAAACGGAATCGAAACTGACGCCGTATAGGCCGCCAACCAGCCGGCCTTCCTGCCAGCATTCGACGGAATGGGCATGGCCAGCATCATGCAGCGCGGCGTAGCTTGCAGCGATACGGTGGCTGATCCAACTTCCCTGATTATCGTCACCCCCATTATTTCGGGGCGCGGCGCATTCTTCGATTACTTCGTCAAAAGCGGCGTTACACGTCACCTGGAACCGGTCCTGCTTGATGATTTTGGCCAAGGAACGTGAAACGCGCAGCCCATCTAGCGGTATAATTGCCCGCTCCTTTGGCTCGACCCAGAACAATTCGGGATCGTGCCGGCTGTCCGCCATCGGAAAAATTCCGCTGCGATAGGCCATCAGAAGCAAATCGGTTGGAATTAGGGGCAGGGCGGGGGAGTGCATAATAGTATGGTCATAGCGGAATTGTCCTGTATCCCGCCAGCCTGCCTGTAACATCGCAGCTCAATTACCTGATCGGTTCCAAGGCGGCTTGCCATCCACCGCGCATCGCTCTAAATGCCCGCCTGCCTGGAGGAGTGTAGCTCAGTTGGTAGAGCATCGGTCTCCAAAACCGAGGGCCCACGGTTCGAGTCCGTGCACTCCTGCCAGGCATATCCCCTAAAATAATCCCGGAGAAAGTGCCGGGTTCGTACAATTCGTCCGCTGGGCCGGGCTGTATGCTGGCGCTATGGTTCCGCGTTAGGTTTTGCTGAATCTGCCGTGTCATTCCGGTGCAGGGGGCATTAATCGCTGGAACCATACGATGAGTCGTTCATTATAAGAGACAGGTCGCACAACTGAAACAGAGGAGTTGATTATGAGCAGCATTAGTTTTCGTAGCAGCCGCCCTGACGGTTGGACTGTTCCCCGCCCTCATCGCGATGCCAGCTTGCGCTTTCGTGCGCATGGCCCGCTTCAGCCGATGACACAGCGGAGTCTTATGGCGCGCCTCTTTGGCGTGCGCTGAACAGACAATATTGGCCAGATTTTTTGGGGGCCAGAAACGGGGGCCAGAAAAAGGGGCCGGTCATGTGAATGACCGGCCCCTTTTCTGTGTGCTGAAGGATGTCCTCAGTATTCCTCTGGCTCTTCCGGCGTATCGGCCCGGTGATCCGGCCCCGCCGTCTTGTCGCCCTTAGCCAGCTTGAACACCACACCGGACAGAAGCGCGAGTGCGATCAGGTTTGGCAGGGCCATCGCCGCGTTTGAGATGTCGCCCAGCCGCCAGACCAGCTCCGATGGCTGCGCCGCGCCGATGTAGATTGCAATGCACCACAGCACCCGCCAGCCAAAATGGAGGATCTTTTCACCGCGCAAAGTTGAGCCCGGAGTACGGTCATAGATGAAGGTGATCGCCCGTTCGCCGTAATAAGACCATGTCAGCAAGGTGGTAAACACGAATAGCAGCAACGCCACACTGGCCACCAATGTACCGATTGGAACCGAACCGAGCTGAACCGGGAACGCCGCTGCGAAAGCACCCGATGTCATCGCAAAGCCGGTCAAATCAGATTGCCACGCGTGTTTTACCGCTGCCCCGCCACCGGTAAACTGGCCTTCGACGGTCAGGATGACCAATGCCGTCATGGTGCAAATCACTACGGTATCGATGAACGTCCCCAGCATTGCCATCCGGCCCTGCTGTTCGGGATCGTTGGTCTGCGCCACGGCGTGGGCAATCGGAGTTGAACCTTGGCCCGCTTCGTTGGAGAAAAGGCCGCGCGCCACGCCGGCACGCAGGGCAATGATGATCGCCGCTCCGACAAAGCCGCCGGTTGCAGCCTGCGGGTTGAACGCGCCGTAGAAAATCCGGCCAAATGTCTCACCCAAATCGCCGAAATTCAGAATCAGGGCGATCAAGGCCATCACAATGTAGGCGCCAGCCATGGTCGGCACGACCTTCTCGGCAACATTGCCGATCGATTTGATCCCGCCGATAATTACGACGAACACTGCGCCGGCCACGATCAGGCCGCCAATCCATTCTTCGATACCAAACAATTCATTGAGGCCGTCCGCCACTGCGTTCGATTGAATCGCGTTACCGGTTACCAATGCGGAAAACAGTGTGCCAAGGCAAAATACGATCGCTAACCAAGTCCATTTGGGGCCGAGGCCGATCATGATGTAACTCATTGGACCGCCGCGATAGGTGCCGTCCGATGTGGTCTCGCGGTAGCGGATCGCCAGCGCGCCTTCGGCAAAACCAAGCGCCATGCCAAACAGCGCCGTTACCCACATCCAGAAAATTGCGCCCGGTCCGCCCAGCGTAATCGCTGTAGCGACCCCGGCCAGATTGCCCGTGCCGACTTGTCCGGACAGTGCGGTAGAGAGCGCCGCGAATGGGGATATTTCCCCTGCGCCAGAACCCTTGCGGCCCTTGAACAATCCGGCAAAGGCGCTGCCTAATTTGCGTATCGGGTAAAACCGTAGGCCGATCATCATCCACAGGCCAAGGCCCAACAGGACCATGATCATCGGTGGGAAGGGCAAAACCTCCTGCCCGTTCCACAGTCCGGCCCAGATGAAATCCGATACGTTGGTAATTGGTGCGATCCAGGCTTCCGCCCCGGTTGGATTAATGGCCATTTATGCAGCGCCCCTTATGCGAACCCATCAAGCGCGCCACGCTAATGATCCGCACACAACAAGGCCACCCCCAAAGTGCAGCCTATCGACAGCCCTAGACCCATTGCTGTCTGGCTCTTGCGTTTGGCGTATCTCCCGCCTAAGTGAGCCCTGTCTTCCGACATTTGTTGGTGTTACAGCCCCTCCCGGACTTGAACCGGGGCGGCGAAGATCCTTATCTTGGGCCAAATTCCGTAAGACACATGTTTTTTTGAATTCAACAGCAAGAGCGCGAGCAAATGGCCAAGAACAGCCCGGGGCAATTCTTCAATCAGGTGAAAACCGAAGCCAGCAAGGTGGTGTGGCCCACCCGGCAGGAAACCGTGACCACGGCGATTTTCGTCGGGATCATGATGGTGATTCTGTCGCTGTTTTTCCTCGGCATCGATACGGTGTTTGGCGCGCTTGTCCGCTGGCTGCTTACTCTGGCCTAAATCTTTGGCTTAAATTTCGGGTCCGGCTTAAGGGCCGATCCAGACTTTCTATACGGGATACACTATGGCTCGCTGGTACATTATCCACGCCTATTCGGGTTTCGAGAACAAGGTTCGCGAAGCAATTATTTCAGAAGCCGAACGGCTGGGCCTGTCCGAAGCGGTGGAAGAGGTCGAAGTGCCGACCGAAACAATCACCGAAGTTAAGCGAGGCAAGAAGGTCCAGGTCGAACGCAAATTCATGCCCGGCTATGTGCTGGCCAAGCTGACGATGACTGACGATGTCTATCACCTGGTGAAAAACACCCCGAAAGTGACCGGCTTTCTCGGCTCCAACAACAAGCCGCAGCCGATCACCGACAAGGAAGCCGCCCGCTATTTCGGCGGAGTCGAAGAAGCCAAATCGGCCCCGAAGAAGCAGATCAGCGTCGAATACGAGATCGGCGATTCGGTCAAAGTGCTCGACGGTCCGTTCGCCAGCTTCACCGGCGAGGTGGAAGAACTCGATTTCGACAAGAACAAGGTCAAGGTTTCCGTTTCGATCTTTGGCCGCGCTACGCCGGTTGAACTCGACTTCGAGCAGGTCGAACTGGCGAAGTAATTTCTTGAATTCGGCGTGCCCTTGGCTTAGGGGCGCCGCTTCCCAAATGGGATACCCCCAATTCGGGGATGCGGGAGGCGAGATTACCTCGTCGTTTGACCGCTTAACATGAGGGTGCGCGAAACCGCTCGCCCGACAGTGTGAAAGGAGGCCCGTCGTGGCCAAGAAAATTGAAGGCTATATTAAATTGCAGGTGCCAGCCGGCACTGCAAACCCGTCCCCGCCAATCGGCCCAGCTTTGGGTCAGCGCGGTGTGAACATCATGGAATTCTGCAAGGCGTTCAACGCCGCGACGCAGGAAATGGAAAAGAACGCGCCAATCCCGACGGTCATCACCGTTTATGCCGATCGTTCGTTCACTTTCGTCACCAAGACCCCGCCCGCCAGCTTCTTCCTGAAGAAAGCTGCCAAGCTTAAGTCCGGCTCGGCAGAGCCCGGCAAGATTTCCGCTGGAACGATCAAACGTTCGCAGGTTCGTGAGATCGCTGAAGCGAAGATGGCCGATCTCAATGCAAATGATCTCGACCAGGCAACCCTGATCATCGAAGGCTCCGCGCGTTCGATGGGTCTCGAAGTGGTGGAGGGCTGAGAAGATGGCTAAATTGACCAAAACACAGAAGCTGCGGATCGAAAAGCTTGACCCGGAAGCGATCTATAATTTTGACGATGCGCTGAAAACGTTGCGCGAACATGCGAAGAAAAAGTTCGACGAGACGGTTGAAATCGCAATGAACCTGGGCGTCGATCCGCGTCATGCAGACCAGATGGTTCGCGGCATGGTGTCGCTGCCTTCGGGTACCGGCAAGGATATCAAGGTTGCGGTATTTGCGCGCGGCGAAAATGCCGACAAGGCGCTGGCTGCCGGAGCTGACAAGGTCGGTGCCGAAGATTTGATGGAAGACATGCAGAACGGCAATCTCGATTATGACCGCGTGATCGCCACGCCGGACATGATGGGTGTTGTCGGCCGGTTGGGTAAGGTTCTGGGTCCCAAGGGCCTGATGCCCAACCCGAAGCTGGGCACGGTTACGCCTAATGTGGAACAGGCTGTTAAGGACGCCAAGGGCGGCCAGGTCGAATTTCGCGTCGAGAAGAATGGCATCATCCATTCCGGTATCGGCAAGATGTCCTTCTCCGATGATCAACTGAAGGCCAACTTCGAAAGCTTCACCGGCGCAATTGCCCGTGCGAAGCCTTCGGGCGCGAAGGGCAAATACATCCAGAAGGTCTCGCTGACCTCGTCGATGGGCCCGGGCCTGAAGATCGATAACGCTGGTATCGAAGGGGCGTAATTTTCGCTCACGGCTAGTTCGCATCGCTCACGCATCTGCGTGGGCTGCCGACCAGAAATTGAAAAATGGGCCGGAGAGGAAACTCTCTGGCCCATTTTTTATTCATTACGGCTGGGCTGTCATTCGCAAATAGCTGGTGTCGTATCCCATCGCATTGGCCCGGGCGATCAAACTATCGAGCCTATTCTGGCTGGGCGTCGCTTCTCGCGAAAGGATCCATAGATAGCGCCCGGACGGTTCACCCACGATGGCCCAGCTGTAATCGTCGGCCCGGTCCAGCACCCAATAATTGCCGTAGAACGGGCCGAAGAAGCTGACCTTAAGCTTGGCATTGGTTTCTGCGTCGACAATCTTGGCCTTGCCCTTGGCGTCGCTGATCTTGCCATCGGGCTTGCGGCAGCGGTTAAGGATGTCGATTTTTCCATCTTGGCGCATGGTGTAGTCAGCCGTGACCCCGTCACAGCCCTTTTGAAATCCTTGCTCGTAACGAGCGAGTTCATACCAGCGGCCCGTATATCGGGCCAGATTTACCGATTTGGTCGGTTCTGGCACGGCGGAATTCCCAACCGGGTGCTTGTCTAGAACGGTTGCACAGCCGGATAATGCGAACGCGCCGGTAGCAAGCGCTGCGAGTAGCGCAAATTTGGCAGTACGTCTCAAGGTGCATTCTCCGGTTATTGCTGGATACCGCCTTAGGTGCCGCCCGATTGATGGTGGCTTAAGCGTTGGGCTGCGGCAGACGGGCCAGCCAAGCCCTAGCCTGTTTCGGCTCACCAACAGCGGTCGTAGGCACAGGACCGCGCGATGCCTCGAGTTCTTCGTGCAGAGCGAAAGGTCCAAGGCCGAGTCTGTCCCGTATCCCGTCGATCTCCTCGCCCAGGTCGCACAGTTTTTCGATCATTGGCGCCGCTTTGGTCCGTTCAATGCGGCTCTGATTATGGTCGAACAGGCCCCAATTGCCGGCGGACGTCACTCGCAAGGCATTGATCAATGCCTCCAGATATTCCTTCTCCAGTTCCGTCCGGAGAATATCCATTTTCTCAAGTCTTTGTGCTCTCGCCATATGCCGATTTGATTGGCATCTTGGCCAAGGTCAACACTCTTCGAGAGTTGTCTGCTCAAATTCCGCCCGGCGTGAAATCCCAGCCGCGAGTACCAAGACCCTCGCACAACGTATCGACGCAGCTGGCCAACGCGTCGGCTTCGGTTGAGCGGATTACGAAATTCGCGCCGACCTTGCCATCACGGAAGAAGGGGTAGCTGCCGATCTGGCAGGTTTCATGGGCCTGTTCTGCCTCGCGCAGCAAATCGGCCACCTCGCTTTCGGGGACCCAGCATCCTACCGTTTCAGCCAGCAATTGCGCGCCGCCTTCCAGCGTTCCGGTCAACGCGTCGAGCATTCCAGCGGTGATGTGCGGGACGCCAGCCATCAGGAATACGTTGCCGATCTTGATCCCTGGCGCGCCCGACATCCGGTTGGGGATGAGTTCAGCACCCTCCGGAACCCGCGCCATGCGCAATCGGCCTTCATTGATCCCGCCTTTTTCGGCGTAATAGCGCTCCAGAATCGCTCGCGCCTCTGGGTGGATAATGACCGGCACCCCCAATGCCTGCGCCACGGCGTCCACGGTAATGTCATCATGCGTCGGCCCGATGCCCCCGGTGGTGAACAGGTAATCATAGGATGCGCGCAGTGTGTTGACCGCATCCACGATCCGGTCTTGCACATCGGCGACCACGCGGACCTCGGTCAGGCGGATGCCTTGCACTTGCAGCCAGCTGGCAACCTGCGCAATGTTCTTGTCATGCGTGCGGCCAGACAGGATTTCGTCGCCGATAATGACGAGACCGGCGGTATAGATACGGGTGCTCATGACAATCTGACTAGGCGATCTGGCGGGGAAGGTGAAGCGTTACTCCGCTGCTTGAAGCGCATCCTGCGACTTTGCAGCATTGCCCGCTGACCTGCGGAATGCGAGAACGCCGTCCTCAACGTCGGAGCGGCGCATGATCTTGCGATCGGACACATATTCCTGATTGAGCCGCCAAGGGTAACTGACCGCGCTTTTTGGCATGATATCGAGCGACCGCTGGATATATCCGGAGGAGAAATCGAAAATATTGTCTTCTTCCAGCCCATGGTTTTCAGGCAAAATCGGCACTGCAATATCGCTGCCGATCTTCTCCATCCGGTTCAGCACCCGGCAAATAAATTCCGAATTGATATCGGCGCGCAAGGTCCAGCTGGCGTTAAGGTAACCGAACACCACTGCCAGATTGGGCAGGTTCGAGAACATGGCCCCCTTGTAATAAAATCGCTGGCTGAAATCGACCGGCGTTCCGTCCTGGCTGATCGCCATCTTCCCGGCCATGGCCAGATTAAGGCCGGTGGCAGTAACGATAATGTCAGCCGGGATAGCCTCACCCGATTCAAGCTCGACCCCGCTTTCGGTAAACCGGGCGATCCGTCCGGTGACAATATCGGCCTTGCCCGCTTTCATAGCCTCGAACAGATCGGCGTCGGGCACCAGGCACAGGCGCTGGTCCCACGGATCATAGGGCGGGGTGAAACTGGCCTCGTCATAATCTGGGCCCAGCTCCTTTTCGATGGCGGTCTTCAGCGCCGCCTTCACACGTTCGGGCTTCCTGCGGGCAAGCTTGAAAGCAAAATCCTGCATCCGCACGTTTTTCCAGCGGGTGATCCTGTAGGCCAGTTTCTCAGGAAGAATCTTGCGCAGGAAATTGGCCAACGCATCTTTGGCCGGGCGGGAAAACATCCAGGTCGGTGTCCGCTGCAACATGGTCACATGCTCAGCCTTGTCGGCAATCGAGGGGACGATGGTCACCGCCGTGGCGCCGGAACCAATCACCAGCACGCGCTTGCCAGCATAATCAAGGTCTTCCGGCCAGAATTGAGGATGGATGAGCTGACCTTTGAAATCGCCCGTTGCAAAACCCGGATCATAGGGTTGATCATAATCGTAATAGCCGGACCCGAGGTAAAGAAAATTGGCAGTCAGCAGACTTTGCTGTCCGTCCTCCATTTCGACCGTGACGTGCCAGCGCGCTTGGTCCTCTCGCCAGTCGGCGGCCAAAACCTTGTGACCGGTGCGGATATGGCGGCGAATATCGCGCTCATCGACAATGCGGTTGAGATAATCGAGGATTGCGGGGCCATCCGCAATGCTTTTTTCGTGTTTCCACGGTTCGAAAACAAAGCCCAGCGTATGCATATCGCTGTCCGAACGTATTCCGGGGTAGCGGAACAGATCCCAAGTGCCGCCCAGCTGCTTGCGCCGCTCAAGCAGCGCATAGGTCCGGTCGGGGCACATCATTTCCATGTGCGCGGCCATGCCGATGCCGGAAATACCGGCGCCGACGATCAGCACATCGAAATCGGGTGAGGTCGCGAGCATGTTCTTCCTTATCTTACTGACATCAATGTAAGCACATGAGGGGGGTCAAAGCGAGTCCTCCCTTTACCGGCAACGTTATTTGCGGCGCCTTCAAATTACATTGGCGCGCTGATCGTCCATCCCCATCGAGACTAACATTCCGGTCTCATTCTGCGCTGCGCGAAAATCATCCTTGCTGCCCATGCTGCGCCAATCCGCGAGAATCAACGATTGAGCGACCGCGCCTCCCAATGTGGTGCCAGGGCCTGTGACGATAAACAGGTCGGGTGCAAATTCACGCGCAGCCACTTCTATGGCGCGGGTGAAATCGTAAGTCTGGGTGACCTGCGCCCGGAGAGTGTAATCGTGCAACGCCTGGACATCACTGGCGTGTGGCCACCAAATTGCTCCGCGCCCATCGATCATCGGCAGGATTGGTTGGTCAAAAAGATCCGACGGGAGTACCGCTCGACCCTGCTCGGCAACAGGGTGCTGCAAATGCGTGTGAAACGCCGCATGATTGCCCAGCCGCATCGGGAATCTTCCTTGCAGCGGCTCGGCCTCGGCTTCAAACGCAGCCAATCCCGCGGCGTCTCCGGCCAGCACCGACATTCCGCCCAATGCAATCGACAGGCAAAGGACATGTCCATCGCGCTGATCAATCTCGGCCACCAGCGCCAGCAAGGCGTCTCGGCGCGCGGGATCGGGCCGCCAATCATCGCCGAGGAAAGGATAGACCAATTGCCCGCCGATCAGCGCTTTCTGCATCAACGTGCCCATCGTATTCGCAACTGCAAAGCCATTCTCGGGCGATAGCGCCCCGGCGCAAGCAAGCGCGGAATACCAACCCATGGAATTACCAGTGACCGCAACCACCTCGACCTTTTCCCGGTCGATCGCCATGAAATCGCCCAGCGTGGCGGCGTAAATAAGTCCCGAGGCATTGTCACCGCGCGTATGCTTGGCACCTGAAAACCGGTCAGCACCGTCGATCTCGCTCAACGTTTCCTGTCCCGCCGCCAAGCGCTGGGCATCAAACTGGGCGAGTAAGTCGGGGGCGGGGAAATGCCGCGCCAGATAGCCGAGTTCGGCTTTGTTGTAGGTCCCGCGGCCGGGACAAATGACGACAGCGGTTTTCATGATTTAGCCCCGACCAATTTACGGGCCGCAGAAACAATTTGTTCAAGCGAGGGCATGGTGGCCGCATAGGCGGGACCGGTTGGGATAAAGCTGTCCTTCGCACTGATCCGGGCGATTGGACGCCTCTCGGCATCCTTTTCGGCAAAAACCGTCATCAACGCATCGGCTATTCCGCCGCTGGCCCGCGTTTCATCCACGATCAGCACATGGCGGCACCCGTTGGTCGCGGCGAGCATGGCATCCTCCGGCAAAGGCGACAGCCAGTTCAGATCGATCACCCGCGCAGAAATTCCCTCCGCCTCGAGCCGCTTTTGCGCCTGATGCGAGAGATAGGCCCCATTGGCGAAGCTGATGATGGCGAGGTCTTCCCCGCTGCCGGTTGTAGTGACTTCGCCAAAGCCGATCCGCTCGTCCGCTGCGGGATAGGTACCCAGCCAGCCGCCATCACCCGCCTCGTGCAAATCCCGCATCCCGTACAGCGCAATCGGTTCAAGGAAGACCACCAGCCGCTGTTCTTCCCGCGCCAGCCGTACGCATTCGCGCAACAACCGCGCGGAATCCGGCCCATTGGACGGGCAGCACAGGATCAGCCCTGGAATATCGCGCAAGACCGCCACCGAATTGTCATTATGGAAATGGCCGCCAAAGCCCTTCTGATAGCCAAGCCCGGCGATCCGCAGAACCATTGGATTGGTGTATTGGCCATTGGAGAAAAACGGGAGCGTCGCCCCTTCGCCTCGTAATTGATCCTCGGCATTGTGGAGATAGGCAAGGAACTGGATTTCCGGGATCGGCAGCAAGCCGTTCTGAGCCATACCTAGCGCCAGGCCGAGGATGGACTGTTCATCCAGCAGCGTATCGATCATCCGCGCCCGGCCGAAGCGCTGGCTGAGTTTTTGGGTCACTCCGTAAACGCCGCCCTTACGCCCGATATCCTCCCCCATCATCACGATTTCGGGATGGTCGAGCATCAGATCGGTCAATGCAAAATTGATCAGGCGCGACATAATCTGCGGTTGGTTTGCGGCTTTTAGATCGTTGCCAAAGGTCGCTGTGCGGGCCTCTGGCGCGGTGCCATTGGTCGGCGCATATACGCGGCGCGGCGGGATAATGCTGGCCATGACCTGTTCTGCGCTGTGCAGGCGCGGGCGGGTTATGGCTTGTTCTGAGATACGCCGAACCCGCTCGCAAGTGCTGCCATAAATCGCCAGCGCCTGATCCGGTGTCAGCGCGCCAGCGGCACCCAGTAGACGGACCGAATGGAGCAAGGGATCATTTGCTTCTTCGGCCTCAACCTCCGACTTTGGAAGATAGGTGGTCGGCACATCCGCGCCCGCATGGCCATACAACCGGATGGTGCGGATATGCAGGAATGCTGGCTTGCGCCGGGTGCGGACATATTCCGCAGCCTCGCTCGCAATCCGAAATGTCTCGTAAATATCCAGCCCGTCGCAGTGGAAATATTTAAGGCCCGGACGCTGCGCAAAACTGGCGGCAATCCAGCCGTCGGGTGTCTTGGTGGAAATGCCGATGCCATTGTCCTCACAAACGCACAGCAACGGCATCGGAATTTTCTGATACGCGGTCCAGCACGCGGTGTTGATCGCCCCTTGTGCGGTCGAGTGGTTGGCGGACGCATCGCCGAACGAACACATAATGATCGCATCATCGGGCAGGGTCTGATGTTCAGGCCGAATGCGCTTTGCCAGACCGACCGAATAGGCCGCCCCTACAGCTTTGGGCAAATGGCTGGCGATGGTGGAGGTTTGCGGCGGAATAGTCAGCGCCCTGGAGCCGAGAACCTTGTGCCGGCCGCCCGAAATCGGGTCCTCAACCGAACAGGAAAAGGACAGCAGCATATCCCAGGTGATGGTCTGCCCGGGCACTTGTTCGGCCCGCTGGATCTGGAAGGCCGCGTCACGGTAATGGAGGAATGCCATATCGGTCGGGAGCAGGGCAGCGGCTACGGCGGCCATACCTTCGTGGCCAGACGACCCGATGGTATAAAACCCTTGTCCCGCAGCCTGCATTGACCGGCTGGTGCGGTCGAGTGCGCGGGTCAAGCAGGCTGAGCGGTAGATTGACACCGCCAATTCAGGCGTAAGCGGCCCGTCGGGCGCCTTGCCGGCAGGAAAATCTCCTGCCGCCACCCGGCGCAGAAAATTGTCGTGAACGATTGCAGCGCGGTCCATGCTGTACCTTGTCTGAGCCTCTTGCCTCAAAACCGCCGGTTCATGCCGGAACGGTTATTTTCTTTCCGCTGAACACGGCCTGCCAGTTTTGAATCTCGGAAAACACCACATCGTCTGCCGCATGGATCAATTCTACGACATGGCGATATTCGAGCCGTTCCACAGGCGCGCTTTGCAGCAGTGCGATCCGGTCTGCAACCACAGTCAGCCGTTCCGCGGCAACTTCTGAAATGGCGGCAAAGCGCTCGAAATCGCCGAAATAACGGATACCGGCGAAGGCACCGCCAAGTGTCGGCAGAGCCACTCCCAGCACGGTAAATGCCTTGGCGACGTGAGCAACCCAGCCGCCTTCGATCAAACCGAGCGTGTCTGCTGCCACCAGCGAGAGGTAAATTGCCACCGACATAACTGCAGCGATAAACAGCAAGGCAGAAAGGTGATCGAGCCCCTCGTGAACGCGGTTCAATTGCCGGGCCTTGCGGTGATGGTAATCGCGCTGCGGCAAGACATGGTGATCGCGCAGCATTGCCAGCGCCGTTTGGAGGTAGGGTTTGCCGATCTTTGCCGCCGGTAGCCCAACCGCGCGCATGCTGTGGCGGGCATACCATTCAGGCCAGAAGCTTTTGGTGCCGCGCGGCCATTTGCCTGCCGGACGCGCCACGCCCATCGCCAGCAACAGTGGGCTATGCCTAAGATATTCCGCCGCTCTGCGCGTCTCGAACCAGCGGCCGTGAAGGCGCTGCCGGGTGCCATGGATCGTGATCGCGATAATCATCAACAGCAGCAGGAATTCCGCAGAAGCGAACAACCATTTCTGACCTGTGTCGACCAGCGGAAGATAGAGGATGCCCGCGATAATCGCGAAGGAGCCAAGGAGGAAGTTGATCGTCATGCCTGATCGGTATCTGTCAGAAATATAGGCTGAAATGCCGTCCGCCCAGGCAAAACGGCGGAGAACCTTGGTACCGATCCTGTCAGCCAGTCCGGCATCACCCGAGGGCAACTCATGGATCGCAGATAGCAGCGACGCAGAGGTTCCAGCAGAAATTTCCGACGGGCGTTCATAATTCTGGCGAACAGTGCCTAAGCGTATGGCCAGACCTTCCGCACCAAATAGCGCTTCAATCCGGCGAAAAGCATGGGCGGACAAACTACTATGGTCGCGCCAGCGTGCGGCATTCAATGCATCGGTACCTATATGGCTACCGGTAGTTTTCGGTGCTTCTGGCAGGATGCTGCTACGGACTATCGCTGCCAAACCCGCATCGTCCCCGTCTTCCGACAAGGCGCTACCGCAACCGGCCAAACTTTCAGGCGTCTGCAATAATCGCGATCCGCCAAAATCTGCCGGATCGATCCACAGCACTGGCACGCCGAGCTCCAGCGCCTCGGCGACAGTATGTCCGGTGCCGCCAACATCTGCAGTGGATTGCCCATCCCATACCGCAATCAACAGATCGCTTTGTTCGATCAAAATTCGTCCCGCCATCGCTGCTCGCGCCCCTGCGGCGAGATCGCAGGCCTTTTGCGCTGCGGGATCGCTGTCAGGCTCTGATGCTGCCAGCAACATAGCCGCAATTCGCGCGTCATCATCGGCCAATTCAAACAGGCTGGCCCGGGTGGTTAGTTCCTCAATCGCCGCGATACGTTTGGCCGCGCTTGCATCGCTGACAGGTTCGCCAGCCAAGGTTCGGCGCAGATCGGACGCATCCATCGGATGGGCATTAATCGCAGCGTTAACGGCTCGGCCAAATGGCAAGGGGACGATGAGATCCCAATTTCTGTCCAATGCGAGATGGGCGGCGATCTGGTCCGTGCCGTCCGATGTCAGGGTGTGCAGTCTGGTCGCGGCTATTTCGCGAATCTCGATTCCAGAACTGCAATCTGCCAGAATGGCGTCGATCCTGTCAAACAGCGTTCGAAATTGCTGCTCCAGCGCGCTGCCATGCCCCGAGAAAGACGGGTGGCTTGATCGATGGCCGGTCACCGCAAGCGTCAGACGTGGGCGCGGCACGGGTTCGGCAGTCGGGCGATCTCCGGACTTTGCGGTCCCTCGAATTTCAGTCAGGACATTTACTCCACCCCAGACGCCGTAGTCGAAATCATCATGTGATTGAGCATCTAGCGTAATTTGCCGCCAGAAGGCGAGCAATTATCAGCGAATTGGCTGAACAGGGCCAGATCACGGCGGTTACCGTGCCTTTAACCCAACAGGTCAATTTTAATCGCAGTCCCGTCCACGACATGGCTTGGGATTAGGGCAAACCGCTGGTAGGCGCTGCGCCATGCTTGGAATCAATGGAATCACTGTGCGGCTTGGCGGCCGGACCATACTCGACCGCGCAACCGCTATGGTGCCGCCCGGCGGGCGCGTAGGGCTGATCGGCCGCAATGGCGCTGGCAAGTCCACGCTGATGAAGGTCATGATCGGCAGTATTGATCCGGACGAAGGCTCGATTGAAATGCCGCGCGCCACCCGGCTCGGCTATATCGCGCAGGACGCCCCCACTGGAACAGCTACGCCAGCGGAAACCGTATTGGCGGCGGATGTGGAGCGTGCGGCTCTGATAGAGGAATCCGAAACCTGCACCGATCCACACCGGCTGGGCGACGTTCACGACCGCTTGCTGGCAATCGACGCTTATAGCGCCCCGTCACGGGTGGCCCGAATCTTGACCGGGCTTGGTTTCGACGAGGAAATGCAGAACCAGCCGCTCGACAGTTTTTCCGGCGGTTGGAAAATGCGCGTTGCGCTGGCGGCGCTGCTGTCTTCCGCGCCGGACGTTCTG
>JBBKWK010000091.1:0-2812 GCA_037968915.1 Pontixanthobacter sp. | reverse complement strand
GGGCGGACCTGAATTTTCTCCGCGCCCAATTCGGGATTGCGCCACACATGGATGGTCAATTCATCAAGCGGGCCGATGATATACTCTTCGCCCGGCCCCTCTTGCATCGCCACGAAGGCAGCAGGTGGCAATTGTGTGCCGCCGCCAGCAGCACAGCCTGAGAGGCCAAGTGCCAGAACGAGCGAGCTCATGGCGCTGCTGGCCAAAAGTCGGCCTGGTAACTGAGAGAGCTTGGTACTTAGCATCGATGCACATCCTTGCCTGTTATGCGGACGTTCTGGCGGAACCCGGGAGCGACCCGACATTCCGCACCCGCAGGTCAGATGAGCTTCCTCGCCAAAAAGGGTGAATATACCGTTAGTATTACTGGCTGGGTGCTGGGTTTTACACGCCTGGTCCCAATCCGGGACAGAGTGCGATCAAAGGTTAAACCAGAATTTCCCGTGCCGGTCCCTGCCCCAAAAATGCCGCCGGCGACGCCGTGGCACCGTAAGCCCCGGCGCAGAATACCGCGACCAGATCGCCGACCTCGGCATGCGGCAAATGGGCCTTGTCCGCCAATCGGTCTAGCGGTGTGCACAGACAGCCGACGACGTTAACCACTTCGTCTGGTTCGGCGGAAAAGCGGGTTGCAATCGCCACCGGATAATTGCGACGAACCACCGTGCCGAAATTGCCGGAAGCGGCCAGCTGATGATGCAGGCCGCCATCGGTCACCAGAAAAGTCTCGCCGTGGCTCATTTTGCGGTCGACGATCCGGGTTAAATACACGCCCGCCTCGCCAACCAGATAGCGGCCCAGTTCGATACACAAATCGGTTTTCGCAAGACTTTCCGGTAAATCGGCAAAGCGTTCATGTAATGCAGCACCGATGGCAGTAAGATCTACCGGCGTATCATTGCCGAAATAGGGGATGCCAAAACCGCCGCCCATGTTGAGTTTCGGGACTGCCCGGCCAATGGATTGCGCCAGCCTATCGGCCAAGGTCAGAACATTCCCCTGCGCCTCGATAATCGCCCCAGTATCCAGTGACTGGCTACCAGTGAAGATATGTAAACCGCGCCATTCCGCGCCCGCACCGATTAATTCCTGCGCCAGCGCCGGAACTTGTTCCTGATCGATCCCGAACGGTTTGGCGCCGCCGCCCATTTTCATGCCAGAACCGCGTAATTCAAAATCGGGATTGACGCGTAGCGCCAATTTCGGAGAGACGCCCAAGCGCTCGCCAATTGCCAGAGCTCGGCGCAATTCTCCGGCGGATTCCACATTGAGTGTAGCGCTTGCTACAATTGCTGCTTCCAACTCGCTGTCGCGCTTGCCCGGTCCGGCGAAGCTAATCTTGTTTGGGTCAAGCCCTGCTGCCAGCGCGATCGCCAATTCCCCGCCAGAGGCAATGTCGAACCCGTCGACAAGGCTAGCCATCAGCTGCAGCACCGGCCCGAAGGGATTGGCCTTGATCGCGTAATTTATACCCAGCCGCGCTGGCATAGCGGCGCGCAATTCGGTGACGCGGCGTTCCAGAAGGCTGCGCGAATAGACGAACAACGGTGTCGCATCCGCGCCTGTCGCAAGCGCAGATGCCGTCTGGCCGCCGATCGACAGTTCACCGTCAATTACATCGTAACCCAGCGGAATGGGACCCAGCGGTTTCATGCGCCCAGTTCCTTTGCAAGCGCCGCACGGTCGATTTTCCCATTGGGATTGAGCGGCATTGTATCACGCCAATGGATCACTTTGGGGTGCATGAAATTCGGCAATTCCTTAGCCAGCAACTTGGCCAATTGCTGTGGCAGGTCATCCGCATTTCCGCCAGCCCCGTCACCAGCACCACTTGTCCCGCGCACAACGAGATGCACCGCATGGCCGAGCCGTGCATCGGGCACGCCCAGCGCCACAGCCTCAGCCACCAGACCCGTTGCGCGCGCGGCGTCTTCCACTTCCTGCGGGCTGATCCGGTTACCTGCACTTTTGATCATCGCATCGCGGCGGCCAACGAAATACAGCAGACCATCCTCGTCCCGCATCACCCGGTCACCCGACCACACGGCGGTTCCACCATAGCGGGAAGCGGCTGGCGCAGGCTTGAACCGCTCCGCAGTTCGGACGGTATCCTGCCAATATCCCTGCGCGACCAAAGGGCCGCAATGGACGAGTTCGCCCTCCTCGCCAGTTGAAGCAATTCCGCCAGCTTCATTGACCACCAGAATTTCGGCGAGGGGGATCTCGCGGCCCATCGAGGTCGGGTGGCTATCAACCAATGCTGGGTCGAGATAGGTCGAGCGAAACGCCTCGGTCAAGCCGTACATCGGATACAGATCCGCCGTGGGAAATATTGATCGCAATGACCGGACCAGACCCTCTGTCAGCGCGCCGCCGCTATTGGTCAGTCGGCGCAGATGAGCGGAGGCGTCCTGCGGCCAGTCCAACTCGGTCAATTGCACCCATAGCGGCGGGACCGCTGCCAAGGTCGTGACACCATGCCGGGCGCAGGCTTTGACTACATCGCGCGGCAATAAATAATCGAGCGGCACCACAGCGCCGCCAGCGAACCAGGTGCTCAGCGATTGGTTTTGCCCGTAATCAAATGACAGCGGCAGCACCGCCAGCGTCACATCAGCTGGCGCCAGTCCAAGATATTTGGCCACACTGACTGCGCCGAGCCACAGATTGGCATGGCTGAGCATTACCCCCTTGGGCTGCCCGGTTGATCCACTGGTGTAAAGAATTGCGCTTAAATCATCCGGATTGGCGCTCGACGGCGGCAGGTTGCCTCCATGATTTTCGACTTCTGCCCACAATTCCGCCTCGTCCA
>JBBKWK010000090.1:0-4073 GCA_037968915.1 Pontixanthobacter sp. | reverse complement strand
GCGTAGATGCCGAATTTCGGGCGCAGATAGCTTTCAACCGAAAGGTTCGCCGTGGGATAGCCGATTTCGCGCCCGCGCTTGTCGCCGTGCTGAACGATACCGCGAATCGCAAAGGGGCGGGTCAGCAGCCGCGCGGCTTCCTGCGGGTCGCCCGTTTGCAACGCCTCGCGCACCCGGCTGGAGGATACTGGCGCGCCATTGTCCAACACCGGGGCCACTGCGCGGGATTCGATGCCGTGCGCCTTGCCGAGGTTCGCGAGAATTTCGCGATTGCCGCTGCGGCCCCTGCCGAAGGTGAAATCCTCCCCTGTCACCACGCCCGCCGCGCCCATCCGTTCATGCAGCAGCTGTCCGACAAAATCCTCCGCCGAGGTGGAAGCCAGCTCGCCGTCGAAATGGAAAACCAGCATCGCGGTAGCCCCGGCGGCGAGGTATAATTCGTGCCGCTGTTCCAACGTGGTCAGGCGGAAGGGTCGGGCATCCGGCTTGAAGAATTGCACCGGATGGGGGTCAAAAGTGGCGACAATTGCCGGGCGGCCTTCTGCACGCGCCCAGCGTATCGCCTCGCCCGCGACCGCTTGATGACCAAGATGAAACCCGTCGAAATTGCCCAGCGCGATGATGGCGCCGCGCAAGCTTTCGGGCAAAGCCTCCCGGTGATCGAGCCATCTCATGAGGCGGTTTTTTTCGCGCGCACATAGGTGACGAAGGAATAGGCGGGGTGGCGTTCGTCCTTCGGATGGTCTTCCCGTGCCGCTTCAGTCCATTCTGCGTCCAGCAGCGGCATGAACGTGTCACCATCATATTCACCATGTACTTCGGTCAGTTCGATCCGGTCTGCCACCGGCATGAACACATCGTAGATCGCCGCGCCGCCGATCACTGCGATTTCACCCCCATTGGTACCGTTGCTGGCCAGTTCCACAGCCTGTTTGACTGAGTGGGCGACTTCCGCTTCGCCCGATCCCCAGTCTTCACTGCGCGTCAAGACGATATGTCGCCGTCCGGGGAGCATGCCCGGCAGACTGTCGAAGGTCTTGCGGCCCATAATCATGGGCTTGCCGATGGTGAGTGATTTGAAGTGCCTGAGGTCGGCGGGCAGGTGCCAGGGCAGGGTACCATCCTTGCCGATCGCGCCATTGGCGGCGCGGGCATAGATCAACACGATTGTCGGGCAGGTTTGAGTCTGGCTCATGTGCAGTCCGGCCCGGCGCTCAACCAGGTGACATGGCCCATCTTGCGGCCATCACGCGCTTCGCGCTTCCCGTAAAGATGCAAATGGGCATCGGGGTCTTCCAGCAATTTATATGCGGCAAGTGCCTCTTCACCGACAATATTCGTCATAGTCACCTTTGCCGCGGTGGTCTTGGTCGATCCCAGCGGCAGGCCGCAAATCGCACGGATATGGTTTTCAAACTGGCTGGTGGCCGCGCCCTCAATGGTCCAGTGGCCCGAATTGTGGACGCGCGGGGCCATCTCGTTGAACACCGGTCCGCCTTCGGTGGCGAAGAATTCGCAGGTCAGCACCCCGACATAGCCCAGTTTCTCGGCAATCCCGGACGCCAAAGCGCGGGCCTGCTCCATTTGACCCCGGATTAGCGAAGACGGCGGGAGCGATGACTTCGCCAGAATGCCATGATCATGGACATTCTCGGCGCTGTCCCAGAAGCGCACTTCGCCGCCCTGTCCGCGCACCAGAATCACTGAGAACTCGGCGCTGAAATGAACCAGACCTTCGTAAATGGTCGCGGCATCGGGCAAGCGGATGGCGTCGGCATCGCGCGCAGAATTGATCCGCCACTGGCCTTTTCCGTCATAGCCATCGGCCCGGGTCTTGAGGATGCCCGGTGCGCCGATCCGATCGATTGCGGCGGCAAGTTCCTCGGCCGAATGAACCGGCGCGTAGGGAGCGGTCTTGCCGCCCAACTCCTCGGCAAAGCCCTTTTCGCGCACCCGGTCCTGAGCGATTTCCAAGGCGCGGGAATGCGGCGCGAGCTTGGCCTCGATCGCAGCGAGAGGAGCAACAGGGACATTCTCGAATTCGAAGGTTACGACGTCGCATGCGTCGGCAAATCTCGCCATAGCCGCTTCATCGGTCCAATGTGCGCAGGTAAATTCGGCACTGACCTCTGCGGCCACGCTTTCACGATTTGGCGCGTAAATATGGCAGCGATAGCCCAGTTGGGCCGCCGCCATGGCAAGCATCCGGCCCAACTGACCGCCGCCCATAATTCCGATTGTACCCCCCGGCTCGATCATTGATCTGCTTCCGTCATCAATCAGCTGGCTGCTCGGCAACCGCATCGGATCGTGCTGCCCGCCAAGCTTTGAGGCGATCTGTCAGGGCATCGTCGGAGATGCCGAGAATTGACGCCGCCAACAGACCAGCATTGGTCGCGCCAGCCTCGCCGATCGCCAAGGTGCCAGTAGGCACTCCGGCGGGCATCTGGACGATGGAGAGCAGGCTATCCAACCCCGAGAGTGCCTTCGACTGGACCGGGACGCCGAGTACCGGCAGATGAGTCATCGCGGCAATCATACCGGGCAAATGCGCTGCACCGCCGGCGCCCGCGATAATGACCTTCAGGCCGCCATCAGCCGCTCCTTTGGCAAAAGAAACCATTCGGTCAGGCGTGCGGTGTGCAGACACGATGCGCGCTTCATAGACGACACCCAATTCGTCCAATATGGTGGCGGCGTGTTGCATGGTCGGCCAGTCTGACTGGCTGCCCATGACGATCGCGACCTTTGCTCCGACTGCCATCAGCTATCCTTCAGGTAATACCGTTCACCCGGCACCATCGCGTCGTCAAATTCATAAATGATCGGTTGGCCGGTGGGGATTTCGAGGCCGGTAATATCATCGTCCGAGATGCCTGACAGATGTTTGACCAATGCACGCAGGCTGTTGCCATGGGCGGAAATAATCACTGTTTCGCCGCTGGCCAGAACTGGCAGAATATCGCTTTCCCAATAGGGCAGCACCCGCTCTATGGTCAGTTTCAGGCTTTCGGTGTCGGGAATTGCGATCCCGGCATAACGCGGTTCTGACGCCAGATCATATTTGCTGCCCGCTTCCAGTGGCGGCGGGGGCACATCGAAACTGCGGCGCCAGATATGCACCTGCTCGTCGCCGTGTTTGTCCCGCGTTTCCTGCTTGTTCAGGCCGGTCAGCCCGCCATAGTGGCGTTCATTAAGCCGCCAGTCCTTGACCTCGGGGATCCACAACCGGTCCGCCTCGCCCAGTGCCAGATGCAGTGTCTTGATCGCCCGCGTCTGAACCGAAGTGAATGCCCGCGTTGGCATCAGGCCCTTGTCGACTAACAATTTACCCGCTGACTTGGCTTCGCTGATGCCTTGCTCGGTCAGGCCGACATCCCACCAGCCGGTGAAACGGTTTTCAAGATTCCACTGGCTCTGGCCATGGCGAACGAGGATTAGTGTCGGCAAGCTAACGCTCCTGCATAGGAATGACCCGGAATTTGTATATCAGTATTCGTTTATCGATATTTGTACTGGGGCGTTACCTATTGGCACCGTCTTTGGGAAGGCCTCCAGGCCCCGAATCGCCGTCCGAATCGCCAGTATTTTCTTCGGTGGGGCGTGGATCAGCTTGAAATGCCCGTGCCTGCGCCTTCCGGCGGCGCAAATTCTCGCGCAGCTTGGCGGCGAGACGTTCCTCTTTGGTGGGCTTGGGTGGGTTGTTTGCCATCGTGCCCAGCCGATTGCCGTGATGTGCGCTGCAAGGCAAGCGTGTCCTTGGGTTGGCTTGGCCTGGGTGTCTTGGGGAAGGGTTGGCTTGACAAGGGCAAGCTCGCCAGCCAATAGCGCGCCCCTGCCATGGGCCGCTTTTGCCGCCCAATGGCGGAATATGCGAAATGGTGTGCTGCTGTAGCTCAGTGGTAGAGCGCATCCTTGGTAAGGCTGAGGTCGAGAGTTCAATTCTCTCCAGCAGCACCATTTCGCAATTTCCAAAGCCAGCATCCGGCATTCCCTGCCACCAGCAGCGCAATCAACACCCAGAATGTGCCGGTTACCGCGCCGCCTGCCAGCCCGATTGGCGAAAACAGCAA
>JBBKWK010000089.1:0-17291 GCA_037968915.1 Pontixanthobacter sp. | reverse complement strand
TGCGCGCAGCCATGTGTAAGCCCCCAAGTAATGCATCGTTTTATTGATGCGATGGGCCTGCAATGCACTCGACGGATTTAAATATGGTAAATTCGATCTTTAGCTCTCTTTAACGATACAGCGCTAGGCACTCCTAATATTCAAGGGGGCTCCATGTACGGTTTTATTTACAAGATACTCGATTGGTTCATTCCCGCAGGGATCCGAACCACGGAGTCCGACCTCCTGATGGCGCGAAATTTCGTGCTGTTGCACCTTATCGGTCCTGTCATGGGCCATTCGGTGACTGTCTTCCTGTGGTTGACGGTTCGCTCCAATCCCTGGCAATTCTGGGTCCTGGAGGCGTGCGTTGCGTCGTTCCTGCTGATCCCACTATTGCTGCGCCATCATGGCGATATCAAGTTACCGGCCATGGTCAGCGTGCAGCTGCTCGTTGGGGTCAGCCTGTTTGGTTCCTTTTATTTTGGCGGTATCAGTTCGCCGTTATTGCCATGGTTCCTCATTGCGATGGTGCTGGGCTTTTTCTACCTCGCCGACTCGATCAAAATCGTGCTGGTCGGCATTTCGCTGCAATTGTCGATCTTCGTTATATCGCGGTTCGCAACAGGTTCTTTCCCAACTCTGGTACATGTCGAAGAATTGGCTGTTCCAAACGCATTTTCGATTGTTGCATCGCTTACATACATGACGCTTCTGTGCCTTTTCTATGAAGCGGTGATGCGGGTTAGCCTGCGACTGGAGCAGGAAACTATTGATCAGCGCAGCAAGGTGGAGATCCTGCGCGAAGCGATGAATGCGGCCGAAACCGCCAGCCATCACAAATCAATCTTCCTTGCGAAAATGAGCCATGAACTCCGCACTCCGCTCAATGCTGTAATCGGATATTCCGAAATGCTCCGTGACAGTTGGAACGAGAGCGAGGGCAATGAACGCAAGGCTAAGGATCTCGACCGGATCCAGGCAGCAGGACGCCATCTGCTTGCGCTGGTCAACAAGGTTATTGACCTGGGATCAATCGAGTCCAACCGATTGGAGATCGACTCCGAGCCCGTAGAAGTTTCGGAACTGGTGAACGAAGTGATCGCCACTGCATCGCCGTTAACCCAGAAACGGGACAACCGGTTAATGGTGAATATGCCAGAAGATCTGGGGACTATCGATCTCGATGCACTGAAAGTGCGCCAATGCCTGCTCAACCTGCTCAGCAATGCGGCGAAATTCACCAACAAGGGCATGATCATGCTCACAGTACTTAAAGCAGAAAAGGCCAACGGCGACTGGCTGTCGATGGAGGTGACCGACAACGGGATCGGGATGCGGCAAGCCAGCCTTGAGGCAATCTTCGAAGATTTTCAGCAGGCAGAAGCCAATACCGTCAATCACTTTGGTGGCACTGGCTTGGGTCTGACGCTGACCAAGCGGTTCTGTGAAATGATGGGCGGCACGATTGCAGTTCGATCCGAATTCGGTGTCGGGACCAGCTTTACAATCGAGATCCCCATTCAAACTGCCCTGCCCGATGTGCGCGAACCAGCGCTTGCAGTAGCAAGCTGAGGAATTTGATGATGAACGCCGAAACTGGGTTTACGGTCCAGCCAGAAAATATGACCGAAGTCATGGATTCGGCTGGCGATACCTTTGCCCACAAACTTGGTATGCGTCTGGCCGTCCTGGCTGGGGTGATCGTCATCCTTTGCGGTGTCGGTGCGGGCGCTGCTGTTGTCTTGGTGGCAGGAATGCCGCTGCAGATGGGTTTGGTCGCACTGGCTGGCTCGTTGCTGGCCGCCCCGATTGTTACTCCATTGGTTTACCGCTTGGCATTCCGCCTGGGCAACCATACCCAACGTTTGTCTGATCTGATCGAAACAGTGTCCCCATCTTTGGTTGGCGCGATAGATACCGAAGACTTCGGCAGCGCCGGAATTCCCGGTATCAACCAGATCTTTGCCTGGTTCGAGTGGATTGACCAACGCATGGAAGATTTTGCTCGCGGTGCGCGCACGGTCGAAGCAGAGCGTGATCAATCTCGCCGGATGCTGACTACAGAGAGCGAGGCAAAAACCCAGTTTTTTGCAAAAATGAGTCACGAGTTGCGAACCCCGCTCAACGCAATTCTGGGTTATGCAACGCTGCTGCATGAAGATGCAGATGAACGGAAGGACGATGCCGGCAAAGCTGATCTTGAACGGATTCAATTGGCTGGTCGGCGCCTGCTGTCTCTGATCGACGATCTACTTGAACTGTCTGGCCTGCGAGATGGTCAGACTGATCAGGAGCGGACCGTATTCAATCTGTCGGACCTGATGAAGGAACTGGCCGACCGGGTTGAGAATTTTGGCGACCGCATCGCTGTAGTGAAGATTGATGAATGTCCGGACGGCCAGATGATTGTTGGCGACCGCAGAAAGATTTCCCGTTGCCTTAAAAACGTGATGGACAGCGTGATCGACCTCTCCTCCGACGGGCGCATCGAGATCGATGTTTGCACTGAAAACAGCGATGTAAACGTCCGCGTGAAGGCGGGTTGGCTGCAACAAGAGGGCCAGAACCTCGCGGAGATTTTCAACGCTCCGTCGATCAAAGACAGTGGTATCAGTCAATCCATACACGGATCGATCGGCCTGAGCGTGGCGCGTGATCTCGCAAGATCAATGGGCGGCGAATGCAGAATTGAATCTGTTCCCGGCCAAGGTACCGCTCTGGTGCTCACCTTTCCTGCCGATTCAAACCCAACGGATATATTGAAAATGACCAATCATTTCCAGAGCCAGACTGCGCTCAACGCGGCAGCGGGCCAGACGTCAGGACCGCACCGTACGGCTTTGATTATCGATGATGATCCTGCCGCGATTGACTTGTTGAGCCGGTGGCTTAGCCGTTGGGGCTATCGGATCATCCATGCGGAAAATGGCTTGGATGGACTTGCAATGGCGCGCGCCGAGCACCCTGATCTGGTGCTGCTAGACGCGCTGATGCCCGGCAAAACAGGCTATGAAGTTTTACACGAAATGCGTGAGGATCCCGATCTCGCCGATACACCAATCGTGTTGGTCACGGTCGATGATGACAAAAATCGCGGCATCCGCGCAGGCGCATCCGACTATATCCGCAAGCCTATCAGCGAAAGCCAGTTACGCGATGTCGTCGAGACTTATAATGCCAATGTGTCAGGCGATATCCTGATCATCGACGATGACGATGATGCGTCGACCATCATGCAGCGCAACCTCGAAAAATTGGGCTTCACGGGTCGCCGTGCGACCAATGGAGCCGAAGGCTTGGAAATGGCCCGTGAGAAAATTCCCAGCGCCATCGTGCTGGATCTGGCCATGCCGCAAATCGACGGCTTCGAATTCCTCCAATCGATTGGCTGTGATCTGAAACTCGCCCAGATTCCGGTGATCGTTGTTTCAGGATTCAATTTATCTCTGCCGCAGCACCACATTTTGCGAAAGGCTGGTGCACGATATTTCCGCAAAGGATCATCGGCACCCCGTGAAATCGCGGAAACGTTGCGGGAGCTCGTATCGTGATTGATCCGGCAACGACCCCCAAACTCGTCCTGATCGTGGATGATATCGAGGATAACCGCGTCCTGCTTGAACGCGCCCTTAAGGTTAGCGGTTATCGCACTGTCAGTGTGGATAGCGGCCAAAAAGCACTCGCTTTCCTGTCGCAGGACACTCCTGATATTATCCTGCTTGACTGGATGATGCCCGGGCTCTCGGGCATTGAAACCCTCAGGACCATCCGCGAGACGCATAGTACCGCGCATTTGCCGGTAATCATGTGCACCGCCATCGGTGAAGACGAAAATATCGTCGAGGCATTGAATATCGGGGCAAATGATTATGTCACAAAACCGATCAGCATACCGGTGCTTCGCGCACGGATGGCGGCACACCTTACACAAAAACAGACTGTCAACACTTTGGATAACGAGAAAGCCGAAACCAGGCGCCGCCTGAACGAACAGACGCGTCGTCTATTTGCCCAGCAGGCGAAGGGCTAGATTGACGGTGGTCAATTCCAACATCCTGAATTTGAAACGGCTGGGAATGGCGGCTTCCCTGCTCGCTTGTCTCGGCGGCATCGCATTCGCGTTCGCCGCCAGCATGACCAGCTCGCTAATTAGCGGCGTAGCTCTGTCGGCTGCACTTGGCTTTGCCATATTGGCGATTGAGGTGCGGCGCAGGCTCGATCAAATACACAAAGAAATGACCAAACTTTCATGTGCGGTGCAATCGCTGGAGCGTGACCTTGGACGTGACCCGCTGACCGGCTTGCTCAACCGCACAGCATTCAACGATGTAATCCAGTCACTAATTCGCGGAGACGAGGGACAAGGCATGATCATGCTGACGTTCTTTGATCTCAACCGCTTTAAGGAAGTGAATGATACGCTGGGCCATGAAATTGGCGATTTGTTGTTGGCTGAAGTGGCGTCACGAGCAGCAAAGCTGTTGCATGATTCCGTAGCGCTGTGCCGTCTGGGCGGTGACGAATTTGCGGCAATCACCTGCTGGGACGAACAGAAAGATCCACAAGAATTTGCTGAAGTGCTGGTCAAGGCAATTGCCCAACCGTTCGATCTACGCGACCGTGTTGTAGAGATTGGCGCATCGGTTGGGATCGCAATTGGTGATCCCGCTGTGCATGGCGGCGAGGAGTTGCTGCGCCGCGCAGATTTGGCAATGTACGAGGCCAAAAACAGCGAAACCCTGCACTACCACATCTTTGATGATATGTTGTCCAACCGGCAGATGCGGGAAAATTCGATCCGGGTCGAACTGGGCCAGACCATGTTCGATGAAAATCTGGTGATGCATTATCAGCCCATCGTGAATGCGCGAACCGGCGTGATAGAAAAAGCTGAGGCATTGCTCCGGACCAATTATGGGCCGCTATCGGGAATTGCGCCTTCGCTGATGGTGTCGGTGGCAGAAGATAGCGGGCAGATAATTAAGCTGACTGACTGGACACTCGAACGTGCGCTCGAGGCGTCGAAAAAAGTCGGGCTGCCAATCGCTGTCAACGTATCGCCAATCTATTTCCGGCACCCGGATTTTGCCGATCTGGTCATCGACAGAATATTGTCGAAGGGATGTAGTCCGTCCTCGCTGATCGTCGAGGTGACGGAAAGTGTTTTGATTTCTGACATCTCTACCGCGCGCGCCTCGATCAATCAGCTGCGCGAAATAGGCATCTGCGTCTATCTGGACGATTTCGGCACCGGCTACTCGTCGCTCAGCTATTTGCAGAATTTCGATTTCGATGGGATGAAGCTCGACCGCTCGTTCCTGCAGGACCTTGGGCGGCAAGAGAAAACGAAACGGATCATCCGGTCGATGGTCGATTTCAGCCACAGCCTTGGAATGGAAGTCGTCGTCGAAGGTGTGGAGGCCGAATGGCAGGCCCGCCTGTTGCAATTGATGGGCTGCGATTATCTTCAAGGCTACGATTTGGGCGTACCCATGCCGTTGATGGACCTGCAAAAAGTCCTGGAAAATACTGCTTCGTCAGCAGACAGTACTGATTCCGAAGTTGCGGCTACAAAATTCGGCTAAGCCCGCTTAGCTTCGATCAACGCCAACCAGGTCCGGGCCAGGCCGGCGTAAAGTTGTACTCCGTGTTGCCAATTCGCGCTTCCGGTAAAGAGCTGACGGCGACCGTATCCTACTTCACGGCTGACATAATCGGTCAGAAAAGTTCCGATCAAGCTATCGAGGCTTCGGGAGCTAAGCCTGTGACGAGTCTACCGTTTTGCAATTATGCAAATCGCCTCCAGTCGGTGTGTATCATACGTTCGCCCGATTAGAGCTTGCCTTGATTGAAAATTTCGACGTAGATTCAATGGCTAGAGAGATGGGGCAATAGGGATATTCCAATTAGTGTAATCGAACCGAAATTGAAGCTCGCCTCAGCGTCGATCCTTGGAAATTGCAGGCTGCCAGTCCGGCTGACCGGTTCGGCCATCATGGCAATGACGTTTGCGGGGTGTGCCCCGAGCTTGACCGTAGCCGATTTGCCACCCGCTAGCGTCGCAATTCCGCAGGAATGGAGCGGCGACAATGCTCCGCTGGAAACTGACATTGCGGAATATTGGTTGGCGCTAAACGATCCAATTCTGGCCCAGTTTGTCACGTTGGCGGTGCAAAACAATCTCGATCTCGCCCAATCCGCAGCACGGTTGGCGCAGGCACGAGAATCAGTGATTATTGCCCGAGCTGCACGGCTACCATCTGTATCCGCCAGTGGCGGGGCGAGCCGCGATGTTGGTGATTTTTCTGATGAATCCTTGCAATTCTCGGTCGGTGCTGACGCCAGTTGGGAGGCCGATCTGTTCGGCCAGATTGGCGGGTCTATAACCGCCGCTCGCGCTGATCTTGCTACTGCAGGCTTTTCGTTGGCTGATCTCCAGCGGGTGATTATCGGCAACATCGCGCTGTCCACAATCACTGCTCGTTCGACCGCAGCCCAATTGGAAATTGCTCGCGACACATTGGTAAATCAAGACGAAAATTTGCAGATAGCACGGTGGCGATTGCAAGCGGGATTGGTTTCAAGTCTCGATGTAGAACAGGCAAGGGTGCAACGCGCGCAAACTGCCGCCAGCATTCCCTCGCTCGAAAGCAATCTGGCGGCCACTGCGAACGCAATTTCGACATTGATCGGAGAACCGCCAGGCCGGGTTCTCGCATTGTTAAAGGCGAGTGCGCCGATCCCAACGCCGCCGGGAACAGTGGGTCTTTCCGCCCCGGCAGAAGTCCTTCGCCGCCGACCTGATGTCCGCGCTGCGGAGACGGCTCTGCTGGCGAACAGCGCACGGATCAATGTTGCACGAGCGCAATTGCTGCCCTTGGTTCGCTTGACCGGATCGGTCGGCAGTGGTTCGGTCGGGATTGGCAATCTGTTCGAAGTCATCACTGGCAATCTGTTTGCCGGAGTAAGCCAGCTGATCTTCGACGGCGGCAGAACGCGGGCACAAGTCGGCAGCGCTGAGGCTGCAGCAGAAGGATCGCTCGCTGCGTGGCGGAAATCCATCTTGGGCGCTCTGGAAGATGTCGAGACAAGCAACACAGACATGCGGGCGGCCCGGCAGCGTGTTGTTATTCTTACCGAAGCGCGGGAGGCGGCTGAAAATGCAGTTTTTCTGGCACGCAGCCAATATCAGGCAGGCCTGACTGATTTTCAGACTTTGCTGACAGCCGAGAACCAGCTGTTATCCGCCCGCAATTCGCTGGTCACCTCGCAAGCACAGCAAGCCAGTGCATTTGTTACGCTGACGCAGGCGTTGGGCGGCGGCTGGAACCCAAATGAATATCTCGAAATAGACGGCCAAGGATTGAACCCATGAAGGACTCTGTCACTACTGGCGATCCGAAGCCGGACAGCAAGCCCGAGATTATCCAAGAAAGCATGGACGAGTTTCTTGGCGAAAAAGAGCGCCCGCGCTGGCGACGTTGGGCCAAATTCTGGGTGCCCGCCCTCATCGTGTTAGTTCTCATTCTAGGCATTGCGCGCTGCTCGGGCGGCGATGAGAGTCCGCAATATATCACACAAGCTGTCGAGCAAAAATCGCTCGATCTTACTGTCAGCGCGACCGGGAATTTACGTCCTACTAACCAAGTCGAAGTGGGCTCCGAAGTATCGGGCCGGATCGATTTGATTACCGTTGATGTGAATGATCGGGTCGCTCGCGGACAAGTCCTCGCCCGGATCAACACCGATATTATCGACGACCAGATTGCGCAAGCAAGAGCCAATCTCAATGCTGCGCGTGCTACTGTTGCGCAGGCGCAGGCCTCGCTCAATGTTGACAGAGCCCAGCTTGGCCGATTGCGCGAAGTGTACCGTATTTCGGGCGGCAAAGTTCCCTCGCAAACCGAGTTGGAGGCAGCGCAGGCCAATGTCGCGCGGAACCGGGCCGGGGTCGCATCGGCCCGGGCGAATGTAGCATCTTCGGAAGCTGGTCTATCATCCAGCCTGACCAATCGTAGCCGGGCGGTTATCCGTTCGCCCGTTGCCGGGGTGGTGCTCGCACGTCAGGTCGAACCGGGACAGACGGTGGCCGCATCGTTCAATACGCCGACATTGTTTGTTCTGGCCGAAGACCTCTCGGTAATGCAATTGCGGGTCGAAATAGACGAGGCAGATGTAGGTCAGGTCAAAACCGGCCAAAGAGCGACCTTTGTCGTGGATGCCTATCCCGGCAAACGCTTCCCCGCAGTAGTCGACCGGATCGATCTGGCATCAAGCAATACTGCGTCGGACAGCACCGCCAGCGCGGTAACGAGTGATTCTGTTGTGAGTTATGAAGCGCGGCTGTCAGTCACCAATGTGGACGGTCTGCTGCGCCCCGGTATGACTGCCACGGCGACTATCTCCACGCAAAATACCGGTCAGAAATTGCTGGTTCCAAACAGCGCGTTGCGGTTCGATCCCGACGAGGACAAGGCTGAAGAGGGCGGGGTACTCAACCCGCAAATCGGGCTGGAGAAGGGCGAGCAGCAGGCCTCCATCGGTACTGGCAGCCGCCAGCGGGTGTATGTCCTTCAGGCTGACGGGAAACTGCGCGCTATCAATGTGGTGACCGGACAGACCGATGGCCGCCAGACAGTGGTGACGTCGGCTGATCTCAAGCGGGGTATGAAAGTTGTAACCGGGGTCAAGGCGGACACCGAATGACCAAGGGAAATGCCGGACAGCATCTGATCGAACTGGAGGGGATCACCAAGACATTCGGGACCGGGGCTGCGGCATTTCAAGCGCTCAAGGGAGTAGATTTGACTATCGACCGGGGCGATTTCGTAGCTGTTATGGGACCATCGGGTTCCGGCAAATCGACCACTATGAATATACTCGGCTGCCTGGATGTACCGACCACTGGCACATTCCGGTTCCGCGGCACTGAAGTCCAGTCACTGACACGCGACCAGCGTTCGCTGTTACGCCGCCGCTATCTCGGCTTTGTCTTCCAGGGCTTCAACCTTCTTTCACGCACCACCGCGCTGGAAAATGTCGAGCTACCTCTGCTTTATCGCGGTCAAAGTAAGGCTGAGCGGCGCAAGGCAGGATTGAAAGCACTCGATCTGGTAGGCTTGGTTCCCTGGGCCAGTCACACACCAGCGGAGCTTTCAGGTGGGCAGCAGCAACGTGTGGCCATCGCCCGTGCCTTGGTGACCGAGCCTGATGTGCTGCTGGCGGACGAGCCAACCGGCAATCTCGATACCGAACGCTCGCTCGAAATCATGGAATTGCTGACCGAGCTAAATCGTACCGGCATCACCATCCTTCTGGTTACCCATGAAGCAGAAATGGCGCAGTTTGCCCGCACAATCGTGCATTTTCGTGATGGTATCGTTGAACGGATTGAGATCAAGGACGCGGCCAATATCGCTAACGAGGTCAGCATCTGATGTTCGGCATATTCGGCGCCACCCTGCTGTTGTCTCTTCGCGAAATCCGGCGGCACCTTTTGCGGTCATTTCTGACAACGTTGGGGATCATTATCGGGGTGGCTGCGGTTATTACCATGGTCACGCTGGGAAACGGGGTTACCGCCTCGATCCGTGACGAGATTTCCTCGCTCGGTTCGAACATTTTCATCGTTTTTCCGGTCAGAACCGAACGCGGCAATCCGCGCCCTTTCGACCAGAGCGACATCGATGCCGTGGCCAGCCAGATTGCCGGTGTCGAGCTTGCAGCAGGTAGCGCCTCCGCCAGCGCCATCGCGTTCCACAATGGCCAGAACTGGTCCACTTCGGTCAATGGAGCGGAAAACGATTTTCTTGATGCCCAAACTATCGATGTGATCGATGGTCGCAGTTTTTCGGCGGCGGAGGAAAGTTCCGGGCAAAATGTCTGCATCCTTGGACCCAAGGTGCTGGACGCTATTTTTGTACCGGGAATCAGCCCGATAGGCGAGGAGATGAGGCTGGGTTCGGTTTCTTGCACAGTCATCGGTGTGCTTGAGGAACGCGGGCAGGGCGGCGGCGGGCAGGATCAGGACAATGTCGTGATGATGCCGCTAAAAACGGTCCAGCGCCGCTTCGTCGGAAATACCGATATCCAGTCGTTCGTGGTTAAATATGACAGCAAATATGCCAGCTCGGGTATTCAGGATTCGTTGGTCGGCCTGCTGCGCGAACGCCGTTTGCTGCAAGAGGGCCAGGACAATGATTTCAACGTGATCGACACAGCACAGGTCAATCAGGCGCTGGGTGCGGCGACTGGCGCGCTGACCGCAATGGTCGCCGCAATAGCGGCTATCAGCCTGCTGGTTGGCGGAATCGGAATCATGAATATCATGCTAGTTTCTGTTACCGAGAGGACCCGGGAAATTGGCATTCGTCTTGCTATCGGCGCGCTTGCCCGGGAAGTTCAATTACAATTTCTGACCGAGGCAGTGGTACTATGCTGTCTGGGCGGGCTGATCGGGATCGGATTGGCGTTTGGCCTATCCTACAGCCTGGCTGCGGTTGTGGATGTCCCATTCATGTTCGATCCGGTCATCAATATTATGAGCTTTCTGTTCTCGGCTGCGATGGGGATCGTCTTTGGATTTTATCCAGCACGCCGCGCTTCCCAGCTTGATCCGATCGAGGCGCTGCGTCACGAATAGCGTGACGTTGCAACGTGCGACACGAGTTTGACCCAGTAAGGCCTAACCGCCTTATTCAACCGGAGTGATCTCAGAAGCTTTGCGGGCTTGCCGGGCAGCATGGCGCCGCCGCTTTTTTTCCAGCGAAGCCGCGTTGGGCGGGATTGAAACTGCGGTATCCGCCATTACCGCTCCGCGTTCGCCTAGTGGACGGTCGATGCCGATCGTGGTGTCAATCATCGTCTGCCGTTCAATTTCCGCATTGAGCAAGGCCCCAAGTAAGATGGCGTAGCTCGTCAGAAACAGCCACATCAGGAAAACCACAACCGCCGCCAGGGAACCGTAGGTCGCGTTATAATCACTGACATAGCGGACGTAGAGGGAGAAACCGAAGGACACCGTTAGCCAAGCGAAGGTCGCCAAAAAGGATCCCGGCGAGAGCCAGCGCCATTTGGCTGGACGACGGTCTGGCCCATATTTCATGATTAGTGCAAAGCCGGAGGTGCCAAGCAGCATGGCCACAACCCAAGTGATGAGCTGATAGATCGTCTCGGCACCCTGCCCAATAAATGTCGATGTCTGCAACTGCAGCCACGCCACCAAACCGCCACTGACCAGACCGGTAATAGCGATCAGAATTGCCGCCAAAGTCAGGCCTCCTGCGCGAAGCGCAACGGAGAAAATGTTCCGGCTTTCATGTTCTGAATTAATGATGTTGAGGGCCCCGATCAGTCCCGTTGCTGCCCGCATCCCGCCGTAAATTGCGAGCGTCAGAGAAATGGCCAGAGTCAATCCGGTGACCCCCGCGCTGGTTGTCACGACTGCCATCAATTGACTTTCAATCATTGTAGCCGCTTCGCTCGGCACCATTGTAGCAATCGATTTCATCTGCCGTTGGACGGTTTCTACATCGCCCACTAATCCATAAGTCATCACTGTGGCGGCGAGTAAAGGGGTGAGCGCGAGGAACGCAAAGAAGGCAGTTCCGGCCGCTAATAGTGATAAATTGTGAAATCCGGACATGCCCCAAATGCGTTTAGCTATTTGTTTCCATGCGTCTTTTGGCATGGTGTGCGGAGAGGACGAAGTTGCGCCCGGCTGCATTTCCGCTATACGCTTGGATTGCTCATCTTCGATTGCAAAGTCAGCGCTTGACGGCTCGTTGGCCGTTGGTGTTGTTATCAAGGTAATAATCCTGTCTCACTTGGAGGCGGTTGCCCCACGTAGGGCGGGAACGGTCGCAGAATGTCTTTAGTAACGTGCGGTATCGGTAACGGTGCCCGAATAATACAATCAACCTCGCTGGCCAGCGTCTTGGCGATTGCATTTGTCGCGCGTGCAGCAGCAGCGCAAGAGGTTGATCCGGAGAACAGTGACCCTGCCGTTGAAATTCAGGCAGTGCAAGGCCTTCAGGCTGGCAATGTCGCGGTTCCGCGCCCACCCGCAAACGCCAATCTGCCGCAAGTCGAACCGATCATTTCCGATGAAGAATTCAACTCTTCCGTTCCCCAATTGGATGTCGATGATCCGGAATTAAACAGGGAGCTGGAATCGATCGAGGAGTTCGAGAGGCGCCTGGCAATTGAGCAGGCTGGTGTGGACCCGCTGGCAGGCGCGGAAGCTCCGCTTATGCTTCCCGAACTGGCTGATGGCGACCTTGTGGAAGAAATCGGCGATGCACCGATACGCGACGCTGAATTGGCCAAACCCCTGCCATCACTCGAAACATTCGATGTCGAAGACGTCCAGTTTGCCGAGGAGGCGAGCGACGAAGAAATTTTGGTTGTCAAATATGGCACGCAGATAAATGGCTTGGCCGCCGCGGACGATCTTACGGAGATCGATTTAGCCGGGACCTTTAAAAACCTGTCTGCTCTTGATGATGCCGATGGAGAAGCGGCAAATGTGGCTATGTTGGCCGCACGTCTGACCGAGGACAGCGCGCTGCTGCAACGCATTCTGCGCGCCGAAGGTTGGTATGATGCCAAGGTGGTTACCCGCATCGATCGTTCGGAGGACGTCACTGGTCAGCCGCTATCTGCGGTGCTGGACGTTGCGCCTGGGGAACGCTTTACTTTTGCCGAAATCAATATTGAAGCAGATCCCACGGTCCCATCGGATCTCATAGAAAGCAATCTTGCTTTGCGGGTCGGCGAACCGATTATTGCGTTGCGGGTTCAAGGCGCTGAAGCACAAGTGGCGATTGCACTGCCTGAAAAGGGTTATCCTTTCGCGGAAGTTGGCCAACGCGATATATTGCTGGATCAGGATACGGCAGACGGGATTTACACTCTGCCAGTGAAAACTGGCCCGCGCGCACGCTTTGGCGGCTTTGCTTCGACTGGCAACGAAGCGTTTGGGGCCGATCACGTTGCGGTTCTTGCCCGCTTCGAACGGGGCGAACTTTACGATAGCCGCAAGGTCGATGATCTGCGCCAGGCATTGGTATCGACTGGACTGTTCAATACTGTTTCGGTTCAACCGATCCAGACCGGCGAAGCGGCTGGTGATGACACTGAATTTGTGACGATTGCAGTCGATCAGGACGCCGGACCGCCGCGAACTCTGGCCGGGAGTGTCGGTTTTGGTACCGGGCAGGGATTCCGGTTGGAGGGCAGTTGGAGCCATCGTAACATTCTTCCGCCCGAAGGCGCGTTGATTGCATCGGCGGTTCTCGGCACGCAGGAACAGGGCGCTGGTTTGACCTTTCGCCGCTCGAACGCGGGTCAGCGGGACCGAACGTTTGAAATCGGACTGAACGCGCTTCACGCAAATTATGATGCTTTTGAAGCGTTTACCGGACGTCTTGGCGCTTTGGTCAGCTATGTTTCCACACCGATTTGGCAAAAAAAGCTAACTTATGCGTATGGCGCTGAAATTATCGGTTCGGTTGAGGAAGATTATGACTTCGATCTGGGCGAAGTGGTCGACCGTACGTATTTCATTGGCGCGCTGACCGGCCAAGTCGGCTTCGACACGTCAGATGATTTACTCAACCCAACAGAAGGTTTTCGGGTTAAAGCGTTCATCCAGCCAGAAGGCTCGCTGCAAAATGGATTCAGCCCCTATGCGCGCGGCGTTCTTGATGCCTCAACCTATTACTCGGTGGGCGATTCCATCGTGCTTGCGGGCCGCGTCAGAGTTGGTTCGATTCAAGGTGTGGACCGAGCAAGCATTGCACCCTCTCGGCGGTTCTACGCTGGCGGTGGGGGCTCGGTGCGGGGCTTCGGGTATCAGGAACTTGGGCCAAAGGTATCCGAAATAAATCCTAATTTCGATGTAACCGACCCTGAAGAGACAGACGATCCGTTTATCCTGCGGCCAATTGGTGGCCGTAGTGTAAACGAAGTTGCGGCGGAGGTGCGATACCGGTTTGGTAATTTCGGAGTTGTCGGGTTTGTCGACGCCGGACAGGTCTACGAAAGTACGACTCCGGATTTCTCCAATATGCGTTACGGAGTGGGTGTTGGAGGACGTTTTTACACCAATTTCGGCCCTATGCGCTTGGACATTGCTACCCCGCTTGCCCGGCAAGAAGGTGAAAGCCGGATCAGCGTGTATATTTCGATTGGGCAGGCTTTCTGATGGCCGATGCAGAAACCGAAATGGCTGCCGAAATCGAGCTTGAAAGTTCGAAAGAGCCTGCAACGAAAATGGGCTGGCCGCGCCGGTTAGGCAAAATTCTTCTGGCGCTAATAGTGGGATTGATAGCCTTGATTGCTCTGGCGATTTTTGGCCTCAACACTGATCCCGGCCGCAAATTTGTCGTTGAGCAGATCGAAGCTCGTGAATTCGAAAACGGCTTGGCCGTTGGGATCGAGGGTATCGACGGCTCGCTCTATGGCGAGATGACAATCCGTGGTCTTACGTTGTCAGACCCTAAGGGCGTGTTCCTTCGTTCGCCGGAAGTCGCGATGGATTGGACGCCGTGGTCTTTCGCCCGCAGCCACATCGACATCCGATCTTTGACCGCGGAGACTATGGTTCTCGAACGGCTACCAGAATTTCTCGAAACCCCTCCCAGTGAAGACCCGTTACTGCCGGATTACGATATTGATATCGGCGAGTTCAAAGTCGCTCAATTCATTGCCGAAGCTCCCGTGTCGGGGGAGCGGCGCGTTGCGTCCATGGACGGCAAAGTTCATATCACGGACGGCCGTGCGCAAGTAAAATTTGCCGGCGCAACTCTCGCGGGCAAGGGCCAAGCGGGCGGTGATCGTTTCTTGCTCGATCTCGATGCGGTGCCTGAACAAAACCGCATGGCGCTCAAACTTGATGTAAATGCGCCCGGCGACGGGGTCATTGCGGCATTGGCCGGGTTGACAGAGCCATTACAGATCAACCTCGCGGGCAAGGGTGACTGGGCGCAGTGGACCGGCCGAATGAAGGCCAGTCTCGCTGGTGAGAGTTTGGCGGATCTGGCGCTAACCGGGCAAAATGGTACTTTCCGTCTGGCCGGGCCAACCCAGATTGCGCGACTTGCCCCGCCGTCAACTGCTGCCCGTCTCGGGCCCGTCACAACAATCGATCTGACCGCATCACTAGAAGAACGACAAGCGACTATAAATGGCCGCATTATTAGCGATGCCTTTAACCTTACAACCAATGGCTTGCTCGATTTGTCGGACAACAGTTTCGACAAGTTCAAGGCGGCATTTGTATTGCTGAAGCCTTCCGCACTCGCGCCCAATTTGCGCGGCAGCGGATTGCGCGCGATGCTGACACTTGACGGCGCTTTTGCGGCGCCGTTGGTCGAATATGACATCAATGCAGCGCGTATCGTGATGAAGGATATGGGCATCGAAAACCTCCGCGCCAAGGGCGCTGCGCGCATTGATACGGGAAGTATCCTGATCCCCGTTTCGGCCACAGCCTCGCGCATTACTGGTCTCGACACGGTTGCTGGCGGTACGCTTGCCAATATCAGGCTGGACGGTGATGTGGCCATCGACGGCACGCGTGTCCTGTCAGACAATATGCGGATGCGGTCAGACCGGATCGACGCGAAGCTGATCTTGCTCGCCGATACATCGACCGGGCTTTACACCGGTGCGATAGATGGGAAAATCGACAATTACCGGGTCGAGAGCGTCGGTATTTTCAACATTGAAACCGATGTCGATCTCAAATCCGAACAAGGCGGCGGTTTCGCACTGGCGGGAAAAGTCCGGGCGCGGTCCACCAGCCTGTCCAACGAAAGCGTACGCAACTTCCTCGGTGGGAATCTTGTCGCCTCGACCGATGTCTCTTACGGAAGCGACGGTGTGGCTCGTTTTGCCAATGTGCGGCTAAATGCGCCTGCCCTGCGGGTGACAGATGGCAAGGGCAGCTATTCCCAGAACGGACAAATCAACATTGTAGCCAGCGCGGTTTCGACCCAATACGGGCCGATCGGCGTACAGTTGACCGGTACCGTTGCCAATCCGCGGGCAACAATCAGGGCGACGAATCCAGGTCTCGGAGTCGGTCTGGCCGGGGTGACTGCGGCGATCCGGGGCGACAATGGCAATTTTCGGATCGATGCCAGCGGGCAGACCGATTATGGTGCATTTACTGCAGATGTTACCGTGGCTACGGCCCGCAGTCCGCTTGCTCTGACCATAAACAGGGCCGACTTTGCGGGCATCGGCCTTTCGGGCCAGGTGAGGCAGAGCCCAGCGGGGCCTTTCATCGGGCAATTGGATGCCAACGGGCGCGGGCTTGGCGGGGTCGTGAGGTTGGGCGCCAAGGGCAAATACCAGTCAGCGGTGGTAAATTTGCGGGCCAATAACACAGTGCTTCCCGGGCCAGCCAATTTGCGTATTGGTGCTGCAATCGTTGACGCGCAGATCGTTATGTATGACCGGCCGCAGGTTCTGGCCGATGTCCAGCTGGCCAATACCGATTACGGATCGCTCAACATCAACGCTATGCGCGCTTTGGTGGATTATCGCGATGGTCGGGGCACGGCCAAGTTGCTTGCGGAGGGCACCAGCGGCGTACCATTCCGTGTTTCGGCCAATGCAGATTTACAGCCTGAATTGTGGCGCGCTTCGTTGCAGGGCAAGGTGCGGGGGATTGCCTTTAAAACTACATCTCCGGCGCGCATAATTCCCGGAAAATCATCTTATGAACTGCTCCCGACCAAGATTGATTTTGGGCAGGGCAATATTCGCGTGGCCGGTAATTATGGTGACGGGATCAAAGTGCAAAGCCGCCTTGATGCGCTTGATTTGGGTATCTTGAACGCCTTTTCACCCGGGTTGGGCTTGGGCGGGAAAGCGACCGGTAGCCTGGATTTTGCGCAAGCCAATGCAAATTCATTCCCCAAGGCTGACGCGCGGATGACGATCACCAACTTCTCTCGCACCACATCTGTATCCGTGAGCCAGCCGGTCAATGTGAACTTTGTCGGCCAATTGCAGAGTAAAGGCGGCGCGGCGCGGGCTGTGATCAGGCGGCGCGGCACTGTCATCGGGCGGCTGAATGCCGCGCTTACCCCGCTTCCACCCGGTAGTGGGGATTGGACCACCAGGCTGATGAATGCCCCGCTAAGCGGCGGCATCCGTTATAATGGACCGGCTGACACGTTATTCTCGCTCGCCGGGCAACCGGACCAGCGACTATCCGGCGCGATTGGCGTGGCCGCTGATTTCAGCGGACGCGTGTCACAGCCCGCGCTGGCCGGGATAATCAGGGCCAAAAATCT
>JBBKWK010000088.1:0-8492 GCA_037968915.1 Pontixanthobacter sp. | reverse complement strand
TTACTGGCGAACAAAATCCGCCGATGAACCGGTTTCAACCCATCGCGCACATCGGGCAAGGCGCGGCTGACGATCACGCTCATCGCGTAATCGAGATAGCTGGTCTTCATTTCGTCGACTATGTCGATCCGGGCGTATTCGCCAGAAGGAACCGGTGGGGTGAGGGTTTCAGTATCGTCGCTCAAGGGGGCTCTTTTCTTTGTGGGCCCACCCCATTCATGTCCCAGCGTTTAGCAGGGTAGGGGGAATATCCGGGCGGTGCGGTTTTGCTGCAAGGGGGATACGCCATCGCGCATCGAATCGCCACTAAAACCCCGCCTGAAGCCGCCGAATCAAGCGGGTTTTCCACATTTGTCTGGTGTACAGCAGATTTGGGGCCTGTCAGAGCATAATTTGGCGTGTTCAATAGACATTCAGGCCGTACGATGTAAATAATTTGCAATAGGGTGTCTGCCGGAACTACTGGCGACCCAAATCGTTTTTCAGGTCAACAAGGCCGTTCAATCTAATCCCGGGAGATACCCTGATGCTATCTTACACTCGTTACCCCACCGTGCGCGCAAAACGCGCAGGTTCGCAATTCGCGCTCGCTATTGCTTTGGCATCTGGCGCAGTTCTGGGCGTAACCGCGCTCGAAACGCCTGCCTTTGCCGCGAAGAAAGATAAGAAAGCCAAGAAGGACGAAGCGCCCAAGGCCAACTATTCAAAGGCTTTTATCGCCGCTTATTCCCCGCTCAATGACCTCACAAAGGTCGAGCCGAGGGACAATGCCACAATCGTCGCTGGAATACCGGCGATGGTCGCGGCCATTGAAACTGCTGACGACAAATTTGTCGCGGGCAATCTGATATATTCTGTGGGCCGCGGAACTACCGATCGTGCAATGCAGCGCAAGGGCGTCGATATGATGCTCGACAGCGGCCAGGTTCCTGCAACCGCATTGGCAGAATATACTTTCCTGGCAGGTCAGTTGGCCTATCAGGATGAAGATTGGGCGACCGCCCGCACGCGAATTCAAGCGGCAATTGCAGCTGGGTTCACGGGCGCAGATCCCGAGGCAATCGTAGCGGAAACCTATTTCTCGCAGAATATGTATTCCGAGGGACTCCAGTATCTTGCTGCCGAGATAAACAAGCGCGCCGCTGCCGGTAAGGCAGTTGATCAGGCTTGGCTGAGGCGCGGAATTTCGGTTGCGTACAAAAATGACTTTGCAGAAACTGCGGCTGGATTTGCCCGGATGAACGCAAAGCTGTTCCCGGCCCGTGACAGCTGGGGCGATGCAATTGCAATCGAACGCAATTTTGGCGATTTTGATAGCCAGGAAACGCTTGATCTACTGCGTCTTGCAAAGCGGACGGACAGCATGCGCAGCGAACGCGATTATGTTGACTATATCGAAGTTGCCGATGCGCGCCGTTTGCCGGGTGAAGTCACTAGTGCCGTAGAAGCGGGGCTCGCCGCAGGACTTTTGAATACCAGCGATGTCTTCGTCGCCGAAAGCCGCAGTACAGCTAAAGCGCGGCTCAGCGCCGACCAAGCTGATTTGCCTTCACTTGAACGTGATGCACGCAAACCGGGTTCCACGGCCGTAACCGCGACCGCTGCAGGTGATGCTTTCCTGAGCTACGGTAAAGCAGCACAGGCGGAAGAAATGTATACCATCGCGCTTGGCAAAGCGGGCGTTGATGTCGAACGGGTCCTTACGCGTCTTGGCATTGCCCAAGTTGACCAGGGTAAAACCGTGGAAGCCAAAGAATCCTTCGCAAAGATTATCGGCAAGCGCGCGCCGATCGCGAAACTATGGACGGTCTATGCCGATCAAAAGGCTGCCCCGAAGGCCGTTGAGACCGCCTCTGTAATGTAAGGTTTGGTAGGATTATCAATTTTGGGGGCGCGGGCTTCGGCTCGCGCTCCTTTTTTTGGGATAGACTGTTTTCAAGTCAGCGCAGGCGCTTCGCGTAAAACTGTCCGTTATCGCGCCGTTCCAGCTTGAAATTGTCGAGTGCATTGAACATATCCGACAGCCGTTTGTAGCCATAATTACGAACGTCAAAACTCGACCGGTTACCCGCGATCTTGCCAATCTCGCTAATCATTGCAAAACCGCCTTCATCACGCTTAGCCGCGCGCCAGGCCTCGGACAGCAATTCGATCAATTCTCCGTCGACTATGCCGCTAACCTTGGCCGGGCTTTCGGCCGCTGGGCCGGCTTTGTCAGCAGCGTTACTGCTGATCAGTTTCTCAATGTCGATGAAGCGGGTGCAGACCGACTGAAATGATGCCGGTGTTTTCGTATCGCCAAAGCCGTAAACAACTATGCCGTCTTGCCTCAGTCTCGTCACCAGCGGGGTGAAATCGCTATCGGATGTCATGATACCGAAGCCGTCGACTTTTCCTTGATACAATAAATCCATCGCATCGATGGTCAGCGCCATGTCGGTCGCGTTCTTGCCTTTGGAAACATCGAATTGTTGCTGCGGCCGAATGCCGAATTTATTGGTGATCTTGTCCCAGCTGGAAAGGTTGCCTTTGGCAAAATTTCCGTAAGCACGGCGGATATTCACCTGGCCCAATTCGGCCATGACCGTCAGCGCGGGATCAATGCCTTTGTGCGACACATTATCTGCGTCAATCAACAGGGCGATATTTTTCAGTGTTTCATGTGACATCGCATCAGAGATACAGTCCGTTTCGTCCCGCGCAAGCGGCAAGCCTGATTAGTCCGCTGGATTGAACTCGCCGGAGGCTTCATCGAGAATATGGAGAACGCCTTCTGAAATCGCGAAAAAAGTCCCGTGCAACGCCAATTCACCGTCGCGCTCTTTTTGCCTCACGCATGGAAAGCTTCGCAAATTATCGAGACTAACCTGCACTGCAGCGTGTTCCATCGCCCGCTCTGCCTCACGGCCTTCTGTCCCATATTTTTCGGCGATTGGTCCACGAATTTTGTCCAGCAACCCAATCCAATTCGCGATAAAACCGCCTTCGCCTGGGGCCGTCCCGAGCAATTCCTGCGTCAACGCGGCCTTGGTGCCGCCGCACATGCCATGACCAAGAACCACAATCTGGCGAACTTTGAGAACTTGCACCGCAAATTCCAAAGCTGCCGAAACACCGTGAAGCCCCGGTGTTGTTTCAAACGGCGGAACCAGCGCGGCGACGTTGCGCACAACAAAAATCTGCCCAGGATCGACATCGAAAATCTGTGCCGGATCAACCCTGCTGTCCGAGCAAGCAATGATGAGCAGTTTGGGCGATTGACCTTGCTCGACCAAATGATCGAACCGTTCGCGCTGTTTGGGATAGCCCTCGGCCCGGAACCGGCGATATCCTTCCAGTAAATGCGCAAATTCAGGCATTAGAACCGTTCACCCCTAATAACTTCTACGTCCCACATAGTCAGCAACAGGCCGTGGCTGGATAGGATGGGAGCGAGGTCCTCTGCAAGAACAGCCGCCTTGTCCTGAGATGCTATAGTCAGGATGAGTGACTTGTCATTGCCGATTACGCGCTCCTCTTGCCACGCACCCTCGCGGCCGCTGCCGGATTGCACCCCCAAGATGGTCCAACCGGTAATTCCGGCGCGATCGATTGCGTCGGTCACTCTGCGAACCAGCGGACTATCGGCCAGTATCTCGATGCGTTTGCGGATCACGGTTTCGATCATGAGAAAATGCCTCCCGGGCCTGCTAGCGCCACTGCAACCGATGTAATCAGCCCAATGTTGACAAGAATATTGAACGGGAACGTTATGCTGAGCGACATGGTCAGATACAAACCGGGATCAGCTTCGGGCAAGGCCATTCGCATGGCTGCGGGTACGGCAATATAACTCGCACTGGCACATAGTACCCCGAATGCTGCGGCTGAACCGGTATCCAGTCCGATTGCAGTGCCCGCCAGGACACCGATAATGCCGTTCAAAAGTGGCAACATGATTGCAATCCCGCCAAGCCGCCAGGTCAGCGATTTTGTCGCCATGATCCGGCGCGCTGCGATCATGCCCATATCGAGCAGGAACAGGCACAACACACCTTTGAAGCCGGCAGCGAAGAACGGACTGACCTCGGCAAAACCTTCCGGCCCGGCAATCAGGCCGATGGCGAAACTGCCCAGCAGCAGGACGACCGATGCGTTGAGGAACACTTCACGCAACATTTCTGTGCGCTCGGTGGCGCCTTCGGTCTTAAATCCCTTGGCCAGCATCAAGCCTGACAGGATTGCAGGGGTTTCCATCGCTGCCAGCACCGCCACCATATATCCGGCGGGCGGCAGGTCCGACAAAGTGAGTATTTCAACCGCAGTCACATGGGTCACCACGCTGACCGAACCATAGTGCGCAGCCACTGCACCGGCATTGATCCGGTCCAGCCGCCCGAAGTTCTTGAGCACAATGTATGCTGTCATCGGCAACAGAAAACTGGCCGCAATACCGAGCAGAAGGGCACTTCCGATAGTGCTGTTGAACCCGGACTCGGCAACCGCAACGCCGCCCTTCAGTCCTATCGCCGCCATCAGATAAATTGACATGCCTTTGGCCAGTGCCTCAGGAATGGCGAGATCTGAGCGCACCAAGGCCGCCAATAGACCGAGAATGAAAAACAGCACCACAGGTGAGGTGAAGGTTTGCAATGTCGCCGCGTCCATAGGCGGCTGCTAGCTGCCTTCAATTCAATCTGCAATCGGGTTCCGTAACGGCGAGCAATTATCCGAAGATGTATTCGTATTTCATGGATTGCGATGCGACCTACGTCTTGCGGCTTGAAGGGCGGGGGCCTAAATGACCCGCTATGAACGATCTATCTCACACCGCGAATGATGTAAGCGCTCCGGAAGCTGACCGGCCAACCCGTCTGCGTAAGCCGGACTGGATCCGGGTAAAGGCGCCTGTCAGCAAGGGGTATCACGAAACTCGTAAATTGATGCGGGAACTCAACCTCAACACGGTGTGTGAAGAAGCAGCATGCCCCAACATCGGCGAATGCTGGACCAAGAAACACGCCACGGTGATGATTCTCGGTGATGTCTGCACGCGTGCGTGCGCGTTCTGCAATGTGAAGACCGGCATGCCCCGGATCGTGGATCCGCTGGAACCGGAGCATACTGCGGCGGCGGCGGCCAAGCTGGGGCTCGAACATATCGTCATCACCTCGGTTGACCGCGATGATTTACCCGATGGCGGCGCTGGTCAATTCGTGAAGGTGATCCAAGCTCTGCGGCGCGAAACCCCAGGCACTACCATCGAGATCCTGACGCCTGATTTCCGCGGCAAGATGCGTCCAGCGGTGGAGGCGATTTGTGAAGCAGGACCAGACGTTTACAATCATAATCTCGAAACTGTTCCTCGGTTATATCCCACCATCCGGCCGGGCGCGCGGTACTATGCATCGCTGCGTTTGCTGGAGGAGGTGAAGAGCCACGATCCGATGATCTTCACCAAATCCGGGATCATGCTGGGGCTGGGCGAGCAGCGGCTTGAGGTTCATCAGGTGATGGATGATATGCGAACCGTCGACATAGATTTTATGACTATGGGCCAATATCTCCAGCCGACACCGAAACATGCAACGGTCGAGGATTTTGTTACGCCCAGGGCATTCGATGCATTTGGCGCAATTGCGCGGGCCAAGGGGTTTTTGCAGGTCGCCTCCAGCCCGCTCACCCGGTCAAGTTACCATGCGGGCGATGACTTCGCGCAAATGCGCGCGGCTCGTGAGGCAAAACTGGCCAAACAGCAGCCTGCCTGATGCCAGGTATCCGCGAAACCCGGGTGCTTCCGTTTACCTGTGAGCAGATGTTCGATCTGGTCGCTGACGTAGGTCGCTACAACGAGTTTCTACCGTGGGTCGTCGCCACCCGCGTTCGATCGGACAGCGAAACAGAAATGACTGCCGATATGGTGGTTGGTTTCAAGAATTTGCGCGAGAGCTTTACCTCAAAAGTCACCAAGCACAGGCCCGACATGATTGATGTGCAATATGTCGACGGCCCGCTGCGAGATCTGGACAATCGTTGGCATTTTGAACCCTTGCCCGGTGGTGATTGCAGGGTGGAATTCTGCGTGGATTTCACATTCAAGAACCGGATGTTCGAGGCGCTGGCCGGCCAGTATTTCGATCGCGCATTCCGCAAGATGGTCGCCGCTTTCGAGGAGCGTGCACAGCAGCTTTACGGTAGCAGTAATTCCAACGCGCAAATCGTCGCTTGAAGCCGGACTTCCGCGCGGCTGCCCCCGTCGAATAGTTTAAGCTCGCCTTCTGGTTCTCCGGCGCTGTTGCGAATTGCGCGAGCGAAAACGACTGTGCCGACCGGTTTTTTATCCGTGCCGCCATCGGGGCCAGCCACGCCGCTGATTGCCACTGCAACATCCGCGTTGCTATTATTTAGCGCGCCCTGAGCCATGGCCCATACACAGGCGATGGAAACAGCGCCAAACGTTTCAATAATGTCGCTGGAAACACCCAGCATCTCCATTTTCGCATCATTGGAATAGGTTACAAAACCCCGATCCAACACCGCAGACGAACCCGGAATTTCCGTCAGCGCGGCCGCAACCAGACCACCGGTACAGCTTTCCGCCACCGTGATCTGACGTCCAGCGGCGGCATTTTCTTCCACCACCCGTTTTGCCAGAGCTTCAATTTCTTTGGGGAGCAGGGCAATCCTCATAGTCAATTTTTGTCGCAGATATTGGTGTTCTTTACGTCAGCCACCTGAAGCAGGAACGCAGCAAACCCGCCCATATTCTTAGGCGGCAAGGGCGCCAGGAACGACACCCCGCGTTCAATCTTCCGGCAATCCTTGACGGGGATTTTTTTCGATACTTCCTGCTGGATCAATGCGTCAACGAATGGCCGCATGGCATCTGACGGCAGGCTCGTGATCATCTCGGCCATTCCGTTGTCGCTGCCTTTGGTTTTACTGGCCGCAAATTGGAGCAGAAACCGGCGTGCACCGGGCCAAGTTGCATTCTGCTGCGCGACGTAACTGCCGCTTAGTTTGGCGCCCTGGGTACGCATGAAGCCATCCGCAGCCAGAGAAGCACCGCATTTAGCCTGAAATGCGCCGATAACAGCAGGCATTGCATAAACCACCGCGTCGGAGAGATCAGCATGGTTGATGCAGGGTTTCGAAGTAGCTTGCGCCATTGCAACATGAGTTTGTGTTAGCGCCAGAATTGCGCCGCCAGTTGCAAGGAGTTTCAGAAGTTTCATAATTTGCGATCCTATCATAGTGCCAAAACGGTAGCGATGGCCTGCGCTGCAATGCCTTCTTCGCGTCCGGTGAAGCCCAGTCTTTCCGTAGTTGTTGCTTTCACACTGACTTGGCCCATGTCAACGCCGAGCAGTGCAGCAAGTTCTATTCTCATTGCTTCCCGATGCGGGCCGATCTTGGGTGCCTCACAGATAATGGTCAGATCGACGTTGCCGATACGGTATCCTGCATTGGCTACCAAGGCAGCGGCATGTTCAACGAATTGTGCTGAACGTGCCCCTTTCCACTGCCGATCACTTGGCGGAAAATGCTGGCCAATATCGCCCTCACCAATCGCACCCAGCAGAGCATCGACCACAGCGTGTAAAGCGACATCGGCATCACTGTGGCCGGCCAATCCGCGATCATGCGGGATCAGCATTCCGCCAAGCCACAATTCCTCGCCATCGGCCAGGCGGTGGACGTCGTAACCCATGCCCGTTCGCACCGGGAGCGGCTCGGTCATAAAATCCTCCGCATATGTCAGTTTTTTGAGCGCCTCGTCACCGTCCACATGCACCACCTCCAGACCTGCGGCCATCGCGACCTGCGCATCGTCGCCGGCGGACGTGTTGCTGTCCCATGCCCGATGCGCAGCGAGAATCTCAGCAAAGCGAAACGCTTGCGGAGTTTGCACGCGGCGTAGTCTGTCCCGGTCGGCAGAACCAGCCATCTTGCCCGCTTGATCGATGGAAAGGCTGTCGACCACAGGCAGAACCGGTATCGCGGCCGGATCGTGCTCCAGTGCAGCCAGCAACATTCCGATGACTTCTGCGGGCAGACACGGGCGCGCAGCATCATGGATCAACACGTGTTTAGGGGCATCCCCTTCGAGCGCCTCCAAAGCGTTTAGAACCGAGGCTTGCCGGGTTTCTCCGCCGATAATAAACCTGATATTGGCAATTCCGCTGAGAGCAGCCTCAGCGATTTCCCCGGCATTTTCCGGGATCGCGACGATGATCGGATTAGCTCCCGCTACGGCGAATGCTTCTGCCGAATGGCGCACCAGTGGCTTTCCACGCCAATTCGCGAATTGCTTCGGGAGTGGTTGTCCGGCGCGCAAACCTTGGCCCGCAGCGACGATGATCGCCGCAAAAAAGTCACTACCGGCCGTGGTTCGTGTGGGATCAAGTGCCATCGCCATTGGCGCTAGCGGCTTGCACCCAATGCTGCAATGCACTATGCGCTGCCCAAATTTTAGGCATCGCTCGCAAATGACCACGCTTCCTCCTCCGCCG
>JBBKWK010000087.1:0-3052 GCA_037968915.1 Pontixanthobacter sp. | reverse complement strand
GTCAACACTTCGGCCGAGGAAGAGGGCTGGTTCTTCAAACTGACCATCGGTGACAAGTCGGAACTTGAAGGCCTGATGGACGCCAAAGCCTATGCAGCATTTGTCGCTGAGCTTTGATTATTATTGCCCCCTCTTCTTCAGAGGAGGGGGTTGGGGGTGGTGGCGCGGCCGTAAGGTCTCGCTGGCACAAAGCACCACCCCGCTGCGACTAGGCTCCGCTTCGCGTAGCCAAGTCTCACTGCCCCTCCTCTGAAGAGGAGGGGGTAAGGAGCTGAAATGCGTTACCTACCCCTGACCAATACCGACCGTTCGGCGATGCTCGATGTGATCGGCGCGCCTGATGTGGACGCGCTGTTTGTCGATGTGCCGCCTGAAGCGCGGCTGGATGGGCCGATCCACGGGCTACCGATGCACGCCAGCGAGATGGCGGTCGAGAAACATATGCGCGGTCTGTCCAAACGGAATTTGGCAGCCGCAGATGCGCCGTTCTTTCTCGGTGCAGGGGCCTACAAACATCACGTTCCGGCCAGCGTCGATCATATTATCCAGCGCGGCGAATTCCTGACTGCGTATACGCCGTACCAGCCGGAAATCGCGCAGGGTACGCTGCAGATGCTGTTCGAATTTCAGAGCCAGGTAGCGCGGCTGTATGGCTGCGCAGTGGCCAATGCGAGCATGTATGATGGCTCCACTGCATGCTGGGAAGCGGTGGCGATGGCTGGGCGGGTAACGAAGCGCAGCCGGGCTGTTCTATCGGGCGCATTGCACCCGCACTACACCGAAGTCGTCAAAACGATGGCCAAGTTTACCGGCGACACGATTGCCGACGCCCAGCCTTCAATCCAGCCGAAGCCGGACAATGCAGGCCTAATCTCGCGGATCGATGACGAAACCTCCTGCGTGGTGGTTCAATATCCCGACATTCTCGGACGCCTGTCGGACCTGTACGAAATCGCTGAGGCGGCGCATGCCAAGGGCGCTCTGCTGATTGTGGTCAATACCGAACCCGTTGCGCTGGGCGCGATAAAGTCGCCCGGTGAAATGGGCGCGGACATTGTTGTCGGTGAAGGCCAGTCGATCGGTGTTGGCCTCCAATTCGGCGGGCCTTATCTTGGCCTGTTTGCAGTGCGCGACAAGAAACATGTCCGCCAAATGCCCGGGCGACTGTGCGGCGAGACGGTGGACGCAGACGGCAAGCGCGGCTTTGTGCTGACACTGTCGACCCGCGAACAACATATCCGGCGCGAGAAAGCGACCTCCAACATCTGCACCAACTCCGGCCTGTGCGCGTTGGCATTCAGTGTCCATATGACTTTGCTGGGTGAAAAGGGCCTGCGCGCGCTGGCGGCAGAGAACCACCGGTTGGCTTGTCTGGCCGCAGAAAGACTCGCGGCGGTTCCGGGTGTGAGCGTGCTCAACGATGCCTTCTTCAATGAATTCACAATTTTGTTTGATGGCGATGCGCGCGAGATTGTTCGCGAATTGGCTGACGACAGAATTCTTGCAGGCGTATCGCTTGGGCGACTTTATCCCGATGTGGCCGAATTCAAAGGCGGCTTGTTGGTCGCGGTGACTGAAACCACCACCGAGGAGGATATCGAAACCCTCTGCTCCGCGCTGAAGGAGAAGCTGGCCAAGGAGAAGAGGGTATGAACGCGCCGAACAAATCTGGCTGGAAGCCTGAAATGACTACGGATGGCAGCACGCGTGGCCCCGCGACCCATACCGGCAATCGCGCATTGATGCTGGATGAAGCACTGATTTTCGAGATTGCTGGCAACGACACGACCGGCGTCGATCTGCCGGAAGTGAACCCCGCAGCACCAACCCGTTTAGGCGGGCTGGAACGCAAGGCCGATATCGGCCTGCCGGGTCTGTCGGAACCGGAAACGGTGCGCCATTACACGCGCCTCAGTCGCCAGAATTACGCGATTGATCTGGGCCTGTTCCCGCTCGGCAGCTGTACCATGAAGCATAATCCGCGGCTAAATGAGAAAGTCGCTCGGATGCCCGGGTTTGCCGATTTGCATCCGATGGCCCCCAGCTCGACCACGCAAGGCGCGCTGGCGGTGATTTATCAGCTGGCTGAATGGCTCAAGACACTGACCGGAATGCCTGCCGTGGCGATGAGCCCCAAGGCAGGCGCGCATGGCGAATTGTGCGGCATCCTCGCGATCCGCGCTGCGCTGGAGGCCCGCGGCGATGCCCGCAAAGTCGTGCTATGTCCGGAAAGCGCGCATGGCACCAACCCTGCCACCGCTGCCTTCGCCGGATATGAGGTGGAGGATATTCCCGCTACAGCCGAAGGGCGGGTCGATCTGGCCGCGCTGGAGGCGCGGCTCGGACCGGATGTCGCCGCAGTAATGATCACCAATCCCAACACTTGCGGATTGTTCGAGCGTGATTTCCGCAAGATTGCCGATGCGGTCCATGCCGCGGGCGCGCTGGTCTATTGCGACGGGGCCAATTTTAACGCCATCGTCGGTCGCGTGCGGCCCGGCGATCTGGGCGTAGATGCAATGCACATCAATTTGCACAAGACATTCTCCACCCCGCATGGCGGGGGCGGTCCGGGTTCTGGCCCCGTAGTATTTTCCGATGCGCTGGCCCCGTTCGCGCCGCTGCCCTTCGTGGAAAAAACCGCTGACGGGTACGAACTGATCGAGGAAGAATCTGCGGGCGAACATCACGCTCGCAGCTTTGGCCGGATGACCGCCTTTCACGGGCAGATGGGCATGTTCACCCGAGCGCTGACCTATATGCTCAGCCACGGCGCAGACGGGCTGAAGCAAGTGTCGGAAGACGCGGTACTGAATGCCAATTACATCCTGCGGTCGCTCGAGGATGTGCTTTTTGCACCCTATGCCGATAGCGGACCGTGCATGCACGAGGCTCTGTTTGGCGATAAGGGTTTTGCGGAAGGCCTGTCGACGCTTGATCTGGCGAAAGGGCTGATCGACGAGGGTTTTCATCCGATGACGGTGTATTTCCCGCTGGTGGTCCACGGCGCAATGTTGGTTGAACCGACCGAAACCGAAAGCAAGGCCGCGCT
>JBBKWK010000086.1:0-5688 GCA_037968915.1 Pontixanthobacter sp. | reverse complement strand
TATCTGGCGGAATATGAGGCCGAGCGGTTTTATCGCGACAGTCGGATTTACACGATTTACGAAGGCACCACGCAAATCCTGCAACTGGTGATCGCCAAGAATATGCTGCGCGAATTTGCCGCCGGGGCGGCCGCGTAAATGTATCAGCTCCTGTCCGGCCTGTCGGTCATCGAGGTTTCCAGCTTCGTTGCTTCGCCCACCGCCGGTTTATACTGCGCGCAAATGGGCGCGGAGGTTATCCGGGTAGACCAGATCGGCGGGGGCCTGGATTATGACCGCTACCAGCTGACTGAGGAAGGTCGGTCGCTATCATGGGAAAACCTCAACCGCGCCAAGAAAAGCGTGGCGCTGGATCTGCGCACCGCCGAGGGCCGCGAATTGGTAGCGGAACTGGCGCGCAAAACTGGCCAACTGATTACCAATGTGCCCGAGCAGAGCTTCCTGTCGCACGCCAAGCTGGCTGAGGGCCGCGAGGACATGATTACCGTGCGGATCATGGGCTGGGGAGACGGACGTCAAGCGATGGATTTTACCGTCAATGCCGCCAGCGGTTACCCGCTAATGACCGGGCCGGAGGAATGGGATGCCGTCACAGCGCCGCCAGTAAACCAACCCCTGCCGGCATGGGATTTCATTACCGGCGCTTACACCGCTTTCGCTCTGCTCTCTGCTCTGCGCCACCGCGACCAGACCGGCGAGGGAGGCGAAGTGCGCATTCCGCTGGGCGATGTCGCCATCGGCACCGTCGCCAACAGCGGCGCAATGGCGGAAATGCTTTATCGCGGCGGTGACCGTCAGCGGCTCGGCAATGCAATCTGGGGTGCATTCGGCCGCGATTTTCGCGCCCGTGATGGGAAGCGCTTCATGGTCGCCGCGATGACCCACAAACAATGGGCGGGCCTGATCGAGGGGTTCGGTGTGGCCGCGCAAGTGGCTGCAATCGAGGCGCGGCTGGGCCTCAGCTTTGCCAATAGCGACCATAACCGCTTTACCAACCGGGACGAATTGTTCGCCGTGTTCCAGAGCGGCGCAGACAAGATGGATTACGCCGAGCTGGCCGAGAGGTTGGCGGCGGCTGGAGCAACATTCGAACGCTACCGGACCATGCACGAGGCCGCGACTGACCCGCAATTGGTGGGCGAAAACCCCCTGTTCGGCCCCTCGCCCGCCAATCCCAGCGGGTTCGAATATCCCGCGCCTGGCCCGTTCGCCAATATGCCTTCGCAAACGCGCGGCGATCCGCATCCCGCGCCCTATCTGGGCGAGCATAGCGAGGAAATTCTCGCAGAGCGTCTGGGGATGGCTTCGGGCGAAATTGCCAAGTTGATCGACGCCGGAATCGTCGCCACCAGTGATAAGGTTTAGACCATGGAATTACGCCGTGCCGCCATCGTTTCCCCGCTCCGCACTCCGGTCGGCAAATTCCTCGGTTCGCTCGCCCCGCTGGAAGCAGGGCCGCTAGGCGCGATCATCCTGAAGGCATTGATTGAACGAAGCGGGATCGATCCGGAACGGGTCGATGATGTGGTGTTCAGCCAGGGATATGGCAGCGCGGAAGCTCCGGCGATTGGCCATTGGAGCTGGCTGGCGGCTGGCCTGCCAATCGAAGTCCCCGGCTATCAGGTGGACCGGCGCTGCGGTTCGGGCCTGCAAGCGGTCGTCAATGCGGCAATGATGGTCCAGACCGGCGCGGCCGATGTTGTGGTGGCGGGCGGCGTGGAAAGCATGTCCAATGTCGAACATTATACCACCGATCTGCGCGGCGGTGTCCGGTTCGGCGATATGGTGCTGCATGACCGGCTGACCCGCGGGCGTTTGATGTCCCAGCCTATAGAGCGGTTCGGCGTGATCAGCGGGATGATCGAGACCGCCGAAAATCTCGCGAAAGATTACGGTATTAGCCGGGAGGCGGCAGACGCCTACGCAGTGCGCAGTCACCAGAATGCGGCCGCAGCTTGGGACGCGGGCAAGTTCGATGCACAATTGGTGCCGGTCGATGTTCCGCAGAAGCGCGGCGATCCGGTAGCTTTCGCCAAGGATGAGGGCTTTCGCGCCGATGCCACGCGTGAAAGTCTTGGCGCGTTACGAGCGCTGGAGGGCAAGACCAATCCGGATGCGGTGGTCACTGCGGGTAACGCCAGCCAGCAGAACGATGCAGCGGCGGCCTGTCTGGTGGTGGCAGAGGATAAATTGGAAGAACTGGGCCTTGAACCGATGCTGTGGCTACACAGCTGGTCCGCGGCAGGTTGTGACCCGGCGCGTATGGGTATCGGGCCGGTTCCAGCAGTGGAGCGGCTGTTTGGGCGCAGCGGCCTGAACTGGGACGATATCGGCCTGGTTGAACTCAACGAAGCCTTCGCGCCGCAGGTACTGGCAGTGCTGAAAGGTTGGGGCTGGAGCGAGGATGACAGCCGCCGGGACATGCTCAACGTGAACGGATCGGGCATTTCGCTCGGCCATCCAATCGGCGCCACCGGGGGCCGCATATTGGCCGATATGGCGCATGAAATGCACCGGCGCGGTGTGCGATATGGTCTGGAAACCATGTGCATCGGCGGGGGTCAGGGCATGGCTGCCGTGTTCGAGCGGGCCTAATGTTCGAGCACTAGGTTTTGAAGTTTTCTATCGGCTTCAACACCGAAAAGCTTTCCTTCAGCGGATCTCCCTCCAGCAGAGGGAATTCCAGTGGTGGAGGCTCCACATGCGTATCGGGCAAACGATCGAGCAAATCGCGGATCAGTGTCAGGCGTCCGCGTTTCTGGTCGTTGAAATCGACCAGAGTCCACGGGGCGTGAGGCGTATGTGTCGCCTCCAGCATCGCTTCCCGGGCCTGCGTATAGGCATCATATTTGCCCCGCGCGGCCAGATCGATGGGTGATAATTTCCACCGTTTGAGCGGGTCCTCCAGCCGCTCCGCCAGCCGTTCTTCCTGATTGTCCTGATCGGTGGTCAGCCAGTATTTGAACAGCAAGATCCCGTCCTTGACCAGCATCTGTTCGAAATTCGGAGCAGCATCCAGAAACTGCGATATCTGAGCATCATCGGCATAGCCCATGACTTTCTCGACACCGGCGCGGTTGTACCAGCTGCGATCAAACAGCACGATTTCACCGGCGGCGGGTAGATGCGCGACATAACGCTGAAAATACCACTGGGTCATTTCGCGGTCGGTTGGCTTGGCCAGTGCAGCCACCTGGCATTGGCGCGGATTTAGCCGCTGCGACACCGCGCGGATCGCGCCGCCCTTGCCCGCCGTGTCGCGCCCTTCGAACAGCACCACGATCCGTGCACCGGTTTGTTTCGCCCACCGCGCCATCGCCACCAGCTGTTCCTCCAGCGGTTCAAGCAATTCCTCATACTTCTTGCGTTTCAGCTTTCCCACATGCGCTTCCTGTTGCTGTCATCTATTTGTCAGTTACCCTGCCAGATGCTATTGCGACAAGCACCATGATGGCCACAATTACTCAACCCGACAGCGACTATATTGCGCTCCCTGAAATGCCGCCGGAAATTTTCGCCGCGCCGCTGAAAAAACCTGTCTATCTGGGGAATGATTGGGTCGAGCCGAAGCAGGCGGAATATTCATCCGAACAGGATGCGATCTGGGATGAACTGTTCGCCCGTCAAATGAAAGTCCTGCCTGGGCGCGCTGCCACTGCGTTTCTTCAAGGGCTGGAAAAACTTGATCTGGCGCGCGGCGGCGTGCCGGAATTCGGGAGTATGTCGGAAGAGCTGAATCAATTGACCGGGTGGAGCGTCATCCCTGTCCCCATGCTAATCCCCGACCACGTGTTTTTCTGGCATTTGGCCAACCGCCGGTTCCCTGCGGGCAATTTTATCCGCACGCGCGAAACCTTCGATTACATCCAGGAGCCCGATGTATTCCACGACGTGTTCGGTCATGTCCCGATGCTGACCGATCCGGTCTATGCTGATTATATGCAGGAATATGGCCGCGCCGGGTGGAAGGCGATGCGGTACAACCGGCTAAAGGCACTGGGCGCGCTTTATTGGTATACCGTCGAATTCGGGCTGATGTTGGAAGCGGGCGAGCTGCGTGCTTACGGCGCAGGGATTCTGTCCGGTCCGACCGAGGTGGTCTATGCTCTGGAAGCAGGCAGCCCGAACCGGATCATGCTGAATGTCGACCGGGTGATGCGCACCGATTACGTGATCGACGATTTGCAGCCGACCTATTTCGTGATCGAAAGTTTTGACGATCTGTATCACCAGACCGTGGAACGCGATTTCGACCGGCTCTATCGCAGCCTGCCGCCGTCATTTACCTATGCCAATTCGGCGGTGATCGATGTCGATGATGTGCTGACACGCGGCACTCAGGAATATTTCCTGCGCGGGGGCAGGGGCAGCGGGGCCGCCCCAGTATAATGTGGTTTAATGGATAACGCCTTGGCGGATCAAATTGATCAGCACGAGCGACACAAACGATCCGGCGACTCCGACCAGCAGCGCACCGGCGCTGATCCCCACGAGTATTGAATCGCTTTTAACCAATAGGCCGGAGACCAGTGCTCCGCCGGCGCCCACTGCCACATTCAGCAATATCTCATGCTGGTCATCGAGACGGATGATGATCGAAGCCAGCCAGCCAAGGATGGCTCCGACTGCTATCAAGATTATCAAGCCCATAATTCAATTCCTGTTTGCACCATTGCCTATAAAAAGCGGGAAAGCAGGTTTGGTTCCGAATTTTTGATACGGCGCAGCCGCGGTCAGCGCATTGTCAGCCAAATGACTGCGGCGATACCAATGACAATCCGGTACCACGCGAAGGGTGCAAATCCGTGACGGCTCACATACGCGACGAATAGCCGGATGACGGCAAGTGCCACTACGAAACTCACCACAAATCCGACTACAATTTCCCACCAGCCGACGGTGCTGGTTCCAGCCATCAATCGATCACCCTTGGTCACCATTTCCAGGGTCGAGGCGCCAATCATTGTCGGGACTGCCAGAAAGAACGAGAATTCCGCCGCGGTTTTGCGGCTAATACCCATTGCGAGCGCACCCATAATGGTTGCGCCCGAACGGCTGACCCCTGGCACCATCGCCAGGCATTGCGCAATGCCAACCCCCAAAACCTGTTTGACCGGCAGATCGGCGACGCTGCCATCTTCGCCCGGCTTGGCGACTTTCTCGATCCCGAGAATAGCAATTCCGCCCACGATCAGCGCCCACGCCACCACCGAAGGGCTGCCAAGCATAATGTCGATATAGTCTTTCAGTGCCAGTCCAAGCACTGCCGAGGGCAGAAATGCGAGCAATATATTACGCGCAAATCGCAAGCCTTCCGATTCAAGTCTCAGCACGCCCATTCCGGCGTTCCAGAAAGTGCCCCAATATTGCACCACCACCGCCAAAATCGCGCCCAACTGGATCACGACATTGAACATCGCCCATTCGGTGGCCTCATAGCCGAATAACTCGGACGCGAGGATCAGATGGCCGGTCGAGGATACCGGTACGAATTCAGTCAGCCCCTCAACGATGCCGAGCAAGATTGCAGTAAGTGTCAAGTCCATGGCGGCTGCTCATGGCGGAGCGTGCCGCCAAGTCAAATGCAAAAACGAAAAAGCGCCCCTCCCGGCTCAGGAAGAGGCGCTTTTTTTACGATTCGAGACAGTTACCTCACCAGATCGAAATGCGCTCTTCCGGCGCGAGATA
>JBBKWK010000085.1:0-4816 GCA_037968915.1 Pontixanthobacter sp. | reverse complement strand
GCGCAGGTATTTGAGGGCGCGTGGGATGCCAGCGATCCGCGGATTGCCCGCTGCAAAAACGCCGGCCATTCCTATGTCGAACCGCATGCTCAGGAATGGCTGTATCAGCAATTATTGGCAGCGCTTAAGGCTTAGGCGTGTTTGACGAACAAGCTGGCCAATTCCACATGCGTCGACCAGCGGAATTGCCCGACAGCGCGAAGTTTTTCCAATCGATATCCGCCCGCCACCATGCTCGCTGCATCGCGTGCCCAGCTGGAGGGATTACAGCTGATATAGACCACCTTGGCCACCGTGCTTTGCGACAATAATTCCGCCTGATCCTTTGCGCCCGCCCTCGGGGGATCGAGCAGAACGGCATCGAACCGGTTCAGTTCATCCAGTTGCAGCGGGTTGCGGAACAGGTCGCGGTGCATCGAATGGACGGACCGCTTCGCAAAACCAGCAGCCGATTTGCACGAGAAATGCATATCCCGTGCCGCTTCTGCCGCCAGTACCTTGGCCCCCGGGAAATCAGGGTGATCGGCCAAAGCGAAAGCGAATGTTCCGAGGCCGGAAAACAGATCTGCGATCAGCTTGCTTCCCGTCAGCCACTGCTGCGCATCCTTGACCAACACCGCCTCGCCATCGGCGGTCGCTTGCAGAAAACTGCCGCTGGGAAAGCCCACTGCGACGCCGCCGAAAATCATCGTGACCGGTTCCGGTTCCCACACGGTTTCAGGGCCGTAACCCTGATCCAGCGTCAAGCGCGCCAGACTATTGTCGCGCGCGAAATCGAGCATTGCCTCGGTTTGCTGGAGGCCCTCGATAGTCAAATTCTTGAGCGAGCAATCGACGCCCTGATCGGTCAGCGTCAATTCTGCATCGACCGAATATTTGCCCTGTCTGCGCGCCATCATCTGGCGCAGCGGACCGATCAGCGCGAACAGTTCGGGACGCAGAATTTCGCATTGCTGCATGTCGACGACCTGGTGCGAACCTGCCTTGCGGAATCCCACCAGCGGTCGGCCGCCCGCGTTTTGGATATGCAGGCTCGCCCGGCGGCGGCTACGCGGAGGGGACAAATGCGTGGGCAGTAATTCTCCTACCTCCAGCCCTTCTTTCAAGGTCGCATTGGTGACCCGCGCTGTCACGAAACTGAGTAGCGTTTCCTCGTCGAGGTGTTGCAATTGGCATCCGCCGCAGGCGCCGAAATGCTGGCACGGCGCCTCAGCAAAATGCGGCCCTCGGGTGATGGTGCCATCAGGCGCAACGACATCCCCCGGCGCGGTGCCTGCAAAATGGCTACCGTCCGCAGAAATGCCGTCTCCCTTGGCGGCAACTCGCAATATAATCTTTGATTCGCTCACAGGCAGGCTGCGTAGGCGTGTCCGACTTGTTCCGCCAGCTTTGTAGCAGTGAATGCGTGGCCTGCCTGCCGAGCGGCCTCTGAATGCAGCCACACAGCTTCGCTCGCGGCGGCGAATGCATCGCTGCCAGTGGCCAGGCGGCTGGCGGCAATTCCCGCGAGTACGTCGCCCGTTCCGGCAGTCGAGAGCCAGCTGGAAGCGCGACCTGCAAAGCCGATCCGGCCATTAGGCGATGCAATCACGGTGTCCGGTCCCTTGGCCGCAACAACCGCGTTTAGTACCTTGGCCAAAGCGACTGCGCGATCAACCTTGCTTCCATCTCGCGGCAATTCAAATGCAGTTTCGAGCGCTGCCAACTCACCTTCATGCGGTGTTACAATCAGCGGTTGGGTCCGGTTGGCCAGCATCGCAGGCTGAAGCATCGCCAAGCCATCGGCATCCAGCACCGCCGGCAAATCGCGCTGGAGCGCAGCCTCCAACCGTTCGCGCGCAACATCATCGCGGCCAAGACCCGGCCCGATCAGAACCGCATTGATACGCGTATCAGCCAAAGCATCGGACAGCGCGCCAGCCTCCACCACCAGATCGGCAGGCACGCCGGGATGGGAATGATCGGACAGCAACTTCACATACCCCGCTCCCGAATGCATCGCCGCCTGCGCTGACAGTATCGCCGCACCCGGCATCGCGCCGCCGACAATCGCCAAAAGGCCGCGCCGGTATTTATGCGCATCAGCAGCGGGCGGCGTGAACCTGGGCCGCGAAATCCGGTGAGCGCTATCTACACACCGGCCCACCCCGATCTCCACCAGTCGCAGCGCGCCCATCCGCGCCGCAGCGGGCATCAGGAAATGCGCGCGCTTCCATGCGCCCAGCGCCACGGTGAGATGATAGTCAATTTCCGGCCCCAACTGATCGCCCCGGTCGCTTTCGATCCCGCTCGGCAGATCGATAGCGATGCGGTATTTATGATTGGCGGCCAATTGCTCCAACGGCGCAGCTAAATCAGCGGAAATAGCTCGGTCGAGGCCCGATCCGAACAGACAATCGACGAATACACTGCCCGAAACACCGTCCGCCGAAGTCATGACGTCACCGCCATACTTCGCCCGGGCTCGCTGCGCCGCTTCGGTCTTGGGTTCAACCGACGCGACCACCCTCACCGCCAGCCCGCGTGCTCGCAAAGTCTCGGCAATGACATAGCCATCGCCGCCATTATTGCCCGGACCGCACAACACTGTCACAGCCCGGCCCGCCGCCATGCGCCAGACCCATTCTGCCGCGCCGCAGCCGGCAATTTGCATCAATTGGTGAACATCGGTGCCAGCATCGATCAACGCCTGCTCTGCAGCGCGCATTTCTGAAACGGTTAAGACCGGATCAGTCACTGGCTCCGGCATCATTTGGAGTGGCTGGGTTTGGAGTGGCTGGAAACCGGTAGCGATCACTTGCCACGGCCACTTCCAGCACCTTGTCGGCAAAATTGAGGTTGGCTTGGTCCGCGCCATCAACTGCAATCAAACCGCGACCGTCATCGACCTGTTCGAACCGGCGGAAACCGCCATCGGGATGCCGCACAGTGAGCAGGCGGACACCTTCCACCTCAGATCGCTCTAACAGACAATCGGCGGCAAATTCCGCCCCCTCGCCCAGCGCGCATTCAATCCGTTCCGCGCCCGGCTCGGCCTGAGGCTGTTCCGCGCCCGCAGAGCAGCCGGTGAACGCCAGCAGCAGGATCAGGGCGCTAGATATCCGCATAAGTATGCGTTTCTGACGCTGCGCCGGGATGGGTCAACGCGCCCTTGCTCGCGGGTCCGACATTCTGGGCATAGCGCCACAGCGCGCCAGACTGGTAATCGTTCTGGCGCGGTCGCCATGCCTTGCGGCGAACCTCCAGCACGGCGTCATCCACTTGCAGATCAATGGTCCCCGCTTCGGCATCGATGGCAATGATATCGCCGTCTTCGACCAAGGCGATCGGGCCGCAATCGCTGGCTTCCGGGCCGACATGGCCGATGCAGAAGCCCCGGGTTGCGCCAGAGAAACGGCCATCGGTAATCAGCGCGACCTTTTCGCCCATACCCTGACCGTAAAGCGCAGCAGTTGTCGATAGCATTTCGCGCATGCCGGGCCCGCCCTTGGGCCCTTCATAACGGATCACGATCACGCTGCCCTCCTTGATTTCGCGCGCCTTGACGGCGGCAAAGGTATCTTCCTCGCATTCGAATACCTGCGCCGGGCCGGTGAATTGCAGCCGCGCCATCCCCGCTACCTTCACAATCGCACCATCGGGAGCAAGGCTACCGCGTAGGCCGACAACTCCGCCAGTGGGGGTAATCGGGGCGGTTATCGGAAAGATGACCTTCTGATCGGGGTTCCAGGTGATTTCCTCTATATTCTCGCCAAGGGTCTTGCCGGTTACCGTCATCGGGCTGGGATCAAGATATCCGCCATCCATCATCGTTTTCATCAGCATATAGACGCCGCCGGCATCATGCATATCCTTGGCAACATATTGCCCGCCGGGCTTCAGGTCAGCGATGTAGGGCGTTGATTTGAACATTTCCGCGACGTCAAACAGGTCAAACTCGATCCCGCATTCACTCGCCATCGCGGGCAAATGCAGCGCCGCATTGGTCGATCCGCCAGTGGCCGCAACCACCCGCGCAGCATTCTCGAACGCGGCCTTGGTGCAAATGTCGCGCGGGCGGATATTATGCTCCAGTAGGTACATAATCTGCTTGCCCGCAGCGACCGCCACCTCTTCACGTGATTTATACGGAGCGGGGACCATATTACTGTTTGGTAGTGATAATCCTATTGCCTCACCAACACAGGCCATGGTGTTGGCGGTGAATTGACCGCCGCAGGCGCCGTGGCCCGGGCAAGCAACCTTTTCCAGCGCGGTGAGCTGCGCTAGCGGACAATTGCCAGCTTCGAACTGGCCGACCGCTTCGAACACATCGACTACGGTCACGTCCTTGTCGTGAAACCGGCCCGGCAGGATCGAACCGCCATAAACGAAGATGCTCGGCACATTCAGCCGTAGCATGGACATCATCATGCCGGGCAAGCTCTTGTCACACCCGGCAAAGCCGACCAGCGCATCATAGCAATGGCCACGCACCGATAATTCGACCGAATCCGCGATGACTTCGCGGCTGACGAGCGAGCTTTTCATGCCCTGATGGCCCATCGCGATCCCGTCGGTCACGGTGATGGTGTTGAAACGGCGCGGGGTCCCGCCAGCCTCGATCACTCCGGTGCGGCAGATATTCGCCTGCGCATCCAGCGCGGTGTTGCACGGCGCGCTATCATTTCCGGCAGAGGCCACCGCCACGAAGGGTCGGTTGATCTCTTCTTCAGTCATGCCCATCGCGTAATAATACGACCGATGCGGCGCGCGTTCGGGGCCGACCGAGACATGGCGGCTGGGAAGTTTGGTTTTGTCGAATTTCGTGGTCACG
>JBBKWK010000084.1:0-3607 GCA_037968915.1 Pontixanthobacter sp. | reverse complement strand
GACAGACATCCTGATCAAATGCGCCGGGATAGACAAAGTCGCGCGCCAATTGCCAGCTTTCGCGGCCCCACTCTGCCGCATCGCCGCCTGCCAGTTCAGCGCGCTCGGTTGCGCTGTATCTGCGGATCAGCGAAGGACGCGCCGAAGTAATCGCACGCTCCGCCAGCGGACCGTCCCAGATGCCATGCAAATTCAGACCCGGAACTATGCCATAGGATGTCACCCGGTCATTCCCGCCCCGGTCGTCCTTATCGCCCGAGTGCAGCGGCATATGCACATCGCCGACAAAATGAACGAGGAATGCCAGCGCCTCCAACCGAACATTTGCTGGCAAACTTTCATCCGCCAGAATGCGGTGATTGCGCTCGATTTGCGCCAGGATACAATTGCCGCCGCTGCAATTACTGCGCGCATTATATGCCTCGCAAATCGGCGCAGTGCGGTAATGCCATGCGAACGTATAGCCCCAGCGCCAACCATCGCGGCGCAGGCAATCAGGCCAGACTGCAGCGTCTTGCAAACTGCGAATCCGGCAATCAGGTGTGCCGAGTGCGCGGTCACCTGCCACCAGCCGCGAAATCGCCGCGCGGGTTTCTGGCGTCACATTGGCAAGCGCGATATCAGTGGTGGTCCGGTGCCCGAATTCGCCCCAAGCTAACGCAGGCGTAGCAGGCATCAGTGCCAGGCAGACCAGCGCGAACCCCGCGATCAGGCGGTAGGCGCGACTTCGTATTGTTCCAGAACCCATTGCTCTTCCTCTGCGGCGCCGACCCAGCTCTGCATCCATTCATGCTCCCAGACCGCCTGCATATAGGCCTCGGCAAAGCCGGGCACACCAATGCGGTAGGTGAGGAAGCGGCTCACCACCGGAGCAAAGAAAATATCCGCCGCGCCGAATGTGCCGAACAGGAATGGTCCGCCCTGTCCAAACCGTGCACGGGCCTCAGCCCATAATTGCAGGATACGGACGATATCGACTTTGCATTCGTCAGAGATTTCCACGCCTTCATGGCTTGCGCGGATATTCATCGGGCAGGTCCGCCGCAGGCAGAGGAAACTGCTGTGCATTTCTGCAACCATCGACCGGGCCATGCCGCGCGCCGCATCATCCTTGGGCCAGAACCGGTCGCGCCCGACCTTGTCGCCCATATATTCCATGATCGCCAGACTGTCCCAGATCACGGTTTCGCCGTCCCACAGGATCGGCACCTTGCCCGATGGCATGATCTCGCCAGACTGACGCTTGGCCACTTCCCATTCTTCGCCGCCGATATTCACCGTCAGCTCTTCGAATGATAGGCCGGATTGCTTGCAGGCCAGCCAGCCGCGCAAGCTCCAGCTGGAATAATTCTTGTTGCCGATAATCAGCTTCATATGCGCACCTTATTTCCCACCGAGCCGCCCCGATAGGCGTTCACAAAGGCGGTGTCGAGACTGAACGAGGGTCTTGCCTTCGCGCTTTGTCAGTCTATCGTCGCGTCATGTCCCTGCGTCCTTTCCATCTCGCCTTTTCGGTTCATGATCTAGCTGCAGCGCGCCAGTTTTATGGCGAATTCCTCGGCTGCGCCGAGGGGCGCAGCGCTGCGGAATGGATCGACTTCGACTTCTATGGGCACCAGATTGTGACTCATCTTGTGCCCCATAACAACCACCCTGATGCGGGGATGAATCCGGTTGATGGCCACGGTGTTCCGGTACCTCATTTTGGCGTCATTCTGGAAATGGATGATTGGCAGGCGCTGGCAAAGCGGTTGAAGGCGGCAGGTGTTGCCTTTGAAATTGAACCGACCATTCGCTTTGCGGGTGAGCCCGGCGAACAGGCGACGATGTTTTTTCGCGACCCGTCAGGCAATGCGATCGAGATGAAGTCTTTCGCCAGTCTGGACAGCCTTTTTGCGCGTTAGACTGGCTCGGCGCTGGCCCTTCCATCACCGCTCCCAGCCTGTATGGGTGAGCCGAAGAAAAATGCTTTAAAGGGCTCACAATGAAATTTGACGAAGTCGTGCTCGGACGCCGATCAATCCGCGGATATAAACCCGATCCGGTTCCCAAAGCGTTGATCAAGGAGGTGCTCGAAATTGCGATGCGCGCGCCGTCTTCGATGAATACCCAGCCGTGGAATTTCTATGTCATCACCGGCGAACCGCTAGACCGCATTCGTGCAGGCAATACCGAGAGAATGGTTGCAGGCGTGCCGCAAAGCCGTGAATTTCGCACTGGCGAGGCATTTGGAGGCGATCACCGTGAACGCCAGATCGGTGTTGCCAAGCAATTGTTCGGCGCGATGGGAATCGAACGCGATGACAAGGAACGGCGACAGGATTGGGTGCTGCGCGGCTTCCGCCAGTTCGATGCGCCGGTTTGCGTGATCGTGACTTATGACAAGGTGCTGGACGGCAGCGATGACACACCGTTCGATTGCGGCGCTGTGGCCACCGCACTGGTCAACGCTGCCTGGTCACGCGGCCTTGGCACTGTGATCAACAGCCAGGGCATCATGCAAAGCCCCGTAGTGCGAGAACACGCCGAGATCGCAGAGGATCAGGTGATTATGAAAAGCATCGCGCTGGGCTGGCCGGATGAAGACTTTCCAGCAAATGCGGTGGTGTCGACGCGCAAGTCGGTCGACGATGCGGCGGTGTTTGTCGGATTTGGGGAGTAAGCCAACTTGGCGCTACTTCCTGACAGTCATACAGAGCATCCTTTGCGAGAAGTCGGTCCTGCCTGCCGGCAGAATTATCTCCTGCCGCGTTTTTTACGGGCGGCGTAGCGTTTGTCGCGGGCGGCCTTTTTGTCCGCCTCGGTGAGGACGGGAGGCGCATCTGCTACTGCTTTCGCTTTCTCGGCTTCACGCTCGAGCTTCAGCTGTTCACGCGCGGCCAGCTTCTCGGCGCGAGCAATTGCTTGCGCTTTTTCGCGCGCGATCCGGGCGGCCTTGCGCTCGGCGAGCACTTCTTCGCTGATCGGAGGCTTGGCCCGCAGTTTCTTGAGCGCGGCCAACTTGGCCTTCTCCGCCATGGCAGTGCGTTCCTGAAAGCTTGGCTGTTTAAATGGCGGCATTAAAGTTCGTATCCTCGAAGATTAGATATGGAATGCATCCGGTGATGCATCGAAATTATAGGCATCGTAATTCTGGTCACTGTAAGGGCAGATGACGCCAATCGCAAAATTGGGCGCTGAAAGACAGCTAAACCCCCGCGTCCATCAACACTGCTGCGCGCAGTTCCGGAATGCCCATCCCCTTTTCCGCGCTGGTTACATGCATTTCCGGGAATGCAGCCGGATGCTTACGCACTTCGTCGGCCACTTTGGCGATAACCGCGTCCAGATCACTCGCCTTGATCTTGTCAGCTTTGGTCAGCACCACGCGGTAGCCCACGGCGGCGCCGTCCAGCATTTCCATCATGTCGCGGTCGACATCCTTGATGCCGTGACGCGAATCGATCAGCACCAGATTGCGGTGCAGCACCTGCCGTCCGCGCAAATAGCTTTTGACCAGTTTTTTCCATTTATCGACGACCGCTGGCGGGGCCTTGGCAAAGCCGTAGCCCGGCATATCCACCAGCCGGAACAACGTGGGTTCACCCACTTCAAAGAAATTGAGTTC
>JBBKWK010000083.1:0-5239 GCA_037968915.1 Pontixanthobacter sp. | reverse complement strand
AGCGCCATTGCCTCGAGCACATGGCTTTGCCGCAAACTGCCCGAGGAACACGCAGAACCCTGACTGACCGCAATTCCAGCCATATCGAAACGCATCAATTGCGCGCCGCCGGACATGTTCTGCATCGCAATCGAGCGGATAAGGTCGGTCGGCGTTGCCAGTTGGCCGGACAACCATACCCCGCCCAATACAGCAACCTGCTCGTGCATCGCGCTCAGCGGTTCCAGCACGTCACCTGCCAGATAGCTCTGGCCGCGCGCCTCCAGCGCTGCCGCCATCGCAAGCGCGGCGGGCATATTCTCCGTCCCCCGGCGGTAACCTCGTTCCTGACCTCCAGCCGGCTCCAGCATTGCGAAATCACGCACCAGCAACGCGCCAATGCCAATCGGGCCGCCAAATTTATGCGCTGAGATAATCGCCATGTCGCTGGCCGGATGGAGAGGCATTTTTCCGGCGCTCTGCGCGCAATCAACCAGCAACAAACCGCCCGCGTCATGCACGATCCCGCCAATCGTGCCCAGATCCTGTGCGTTGCCCGTTTCAGAATTTATTTGCTGCACAGCTACCAAGGGTACCTCGCGGCCATCGATTGCTTCGCGAAAAACCTCCAGATCCAGCGCGCCATCGGGCTGGACGGGCAAGCGCTCGGCATCAGGCGCGGCTTTGAGAATCGCATCATGTTCCACTGCGCTGACCAAACGTGCGCCGCCCTTGGTTCGGGTGAGCGCAATCTCCGCCGCCTCACTTGCCCCGCTAGTCAGGATTATTTCCCCTTCCCAACCCAAGGCCGCTTTGATCCGCGCCCTCGCATCCTCCAGCGCGGACTTGGCCTTGCGCCCTTCGGCGTGCGGGCTCGACGGATTGGCCCAGATCGCAAACCCTTCCTGCATCGCGGCCTCCGCTTCAGGGCGGATTGGCGTGGTGGCGGCGTGGTCGAGGTAAATGCGGGAAATGGGCTGGCTCGTCCTTCATTGGGGCAGGTTGATCGCGGGAATTGCGAAAAGCTGTTTTGTCATTATATAGCCAAGCATAAGGCTGGCGCTACCCGCGCCGCATAATCTTCTGACAGGTCCAACAATGCCATCTGTGATTTTCCCCGGCCCCGAGGGCCGTCTTGAAGGCCGTTACTCCCCCGCTCCGCGCCCGCGCGCGCCGGTCGCGATGATCTTGCACCCGCATCCGCAGGGCGGCGGGACCATGAACGAGCAAATTACCCAGCGGCTCTACAAAACCTTCAGCGATCGCGGATTTGCCACATTGCGGTTCAATTTCCGCGGTGTCGGCCGAAGCCAGGGCAGTTTCGACAATGGTATTGGCGAACTGAGCGATGCAGCTGCTGCGCTTGATTGGGTCCAATCGATCCATGCAGAAGCGCAAACCACTTGGGTGGCCGGCGTTTCCTTTGGCGCATTGATTGGCATGCAACTGCTTATGCGGCGCCCTGAAGTGCGCGGATTTATTTCGGTTGCTCCGCCAGCCAATATGTATGATTTCAGTTTTCTTGCGCCCTGCCCGGCGTCTGGCATTTTCATCCAGGGTGTGGCCGACACGGTGGTACAGCCGAGCGCGGTGCAGAAGCTGGTCGATAAATTGCGCACGCAAAAACATATTACGATCCACCACGAGGAAATTCCCCGTGCCAACCACTTCTTCGAGAATGAACAGCAGGAATTGATGGCGTCGGTCGATAACTACCTCGATTTCCGCCTGTCGCCGGACTGCCCGATCAAGTAACGCCGGGCTTAGCTGCCCTCGGCTCGGTGGTCACAGCCTAGCGTTCCTTCGCCCCGCGCAGGCGGGGATGGAGCGCCGCCACGACCAATCCAGCAAAGCAATCAGCACCATAGGTGGCAAATTGCCATGCGAAACTTCTTGCCAAAGATATGAGATGTTGTAACATTGCAATCGATGGGAATGGTCGAAACCGGAATTGCGGAGCGACCCTGATAGGAGAGAAAGCAATATGGCTTATGTCGATCAAGCACGGGCAAAGAACCGCAAGGGCGCCATCATCATGGTTGGCGCGATCCATGCCGTCATCGGCTACGGACTAATTGTCGGACTGGCACCGGGAATTTTTGATCCCCCCGAAGTGAAGCCACTTGTGGGCACGCAAATTCCATTACCCCCGGTTCCGCCGCCGCCGCCGGACCCTCAACCGCAACAGAAAAATGCCGAACTTACGGAGCCGGTTAGCCCGCCGATTTACACCCCGCCGAGCGCCAAAAATCTTAACCCCAATCCGATCCAGATTGACACGACGAACGTCTTGCGGTCGCCAATCAAGCCGCTTATTTTGCCCCCTGCACCTTCAGGCATCCCCAAACCGATACCGTCTGCCACTACGCCCAGCTTTACCCCCGTCAACGTGCGCCCTCGCAACGATCCCGGGGCATGGGTTACCACCAACGATTACCGGTCAAGCTGGATCAACCGCGAAATGGTCGGCACCGCCAGTTTCAAGGTGCAGGTTGGCGCGAATGGCAGGGCGGAATCCTGCCTGATTACTAAATCGAGCGGACATGGTGCGCTGGATCAGGCAACTTGCGATCTGATCAGCAAGCGAGCTCGGTTTGAACCGGCCAAGAACAGCAAGGGCGAGAAAGTCGGCGGGACCTATGCCAGTTCGGTCCGCTGGCAATTGCCAGAGTAATTCGGTCTATTCGGGCAATTGATGGGCCAGCGGGGCATTCCCCTGACTGTCGGGCACAACCCAGATTGCAATGTTGGCGATCGCTACCAACGCCAGGATCACCATCAGCGTGACCTGGCGTTTTGGCCCTCCGCGGCGCCACAACACGAAGGCTCCGCCAAGCAGTGCGATAGCTGCCAGGACAAGGATCGAGAGAACTGTGTCAGTTGCCATGCGGCTGCATTAGCCCGAAGCGACTGCAAGGTGAAGCAGACTTGGCAGGAACTTTGGAGCGCCCTAAAGGTTTAACCAACGTCACCTAATTTCAGGGTCGAATTCAGGGAGAGAAACCATGGGTATTTTCAGCAGCATTAAAAACGCGATTTTCGGCAAGAAAGAAGCCAAGGCAGCCACTCCAGCGCCGGGCGCAACTGCCGCAGCCGCGAAACCGACCGCCATCAGTGAAGTCGATGTGGAAGCACGCCTCGACGCGATGCCGGGGGCAGACAAGCTCAACTGGCGGACTTCGATCGTCGATTTGATGAAATTGATTGGGATCGACGCCAGTTATGCCAACCGCAAGGAATTGGCAGAGGAGCTGGGCAACACCAGCTATTCCGGTTCGGCCGAAGACAATATCAAGCTGCACCGGCAAACGATGCAGGAAATTGCCAAAAACGGCGGCAGAGTTCCCGCGCAGTTCCGCGACTGAACACTGTTTGACAAAAAGGCCTCGATAGAGGTTTGACAGCGGGCCATGGCCGCGCCAGACATTGGCGATGACATCACCCAAAAAGCACAATTTCACCCGCCGCCAGACCTTAGCCGGAATGGGGGCGGGTGTTTCGATTTTCGCCCTGCCCGGTTGCGTGCAGCAATCTGCAAAACTGACCGGCGCGGCGCCCGCCTCGCAGCTTACCGGCGCGGGGTTGCTCGACGATATCGCGTATAATTTGTTGGCACATGAGCCTGAGCGCGCCACATCTCTCGGCGTTGATACTGGCCAATATGCAACCATGCGCTCGCGAATGGAGGACCAGTCACAAGCCGGCCAAAACGCCTATGCCGCCACCCTGCGTGCCGATCTGGCACGGGTGCGTGCCGCAGACACCAGCGCGCTCGATGCTGCAACCCGCACCAGTTTCGAAGTGGTCGAAAGCGCCTACGCCACCGCGCTTGACGGGTTCGCCCTGCCATACGGCGATGTCGCGGTTGGTAGCTGGCGCAATTCGCCCTATGTCGTGATCCAGAATGTGGGGTCATATATCGACCTGCCACGCTTCTTCGATTCCACCCAGCCGCTGGAAGATGTCAGTGATGGCGATGCGTATATTTCCCGCCTTTCTGCAGTACCGGATGTCCTGAACGGCGAGCTGGAGCGGATGCGCGCAGCCACCGATATGGGCGTGGTCCCACCGGATTTTCTGCTGACCAAGGCAGTCACCCAGATGCAGACCACGATAAAGGACGCCATGCAAGGCGGGTCGCTGGTCGCACCGCTGGCGGCATCTGAGGCGGGGGCTGACTTGACAGGACAAGCATCCGAAATCGTTAAAACCAGGATTGCCCCGGCACTCGAAGCGCAATTGGCCGAGCTCTACCGCCAGCAGAAAGTGGCCACGTCGGACCCCGGCATGGCGGCCCGGCCTCACGGCGACGAATATTACGCCTGGGCCCTGCGCGCCAGCACCACCACCAATCTGACGCCGAACGAAGTGCATGAACGCGGACTGGAAGAACTCGCTTCGCTACATGCGAGGATGGACCCGATCCTGCGCGAACTGGGCTATACCAACGGCACCGTCGGCGCACGGATGAACGAATTGGGCAGTGATCCACGCTTCAAATTTGCCGAAGGCGATCCCGGCCGCGCGGAAATCATGAGTTTTATCGAAGACCGCATTGCGTGGATCAAATCGCAAATGCCGCGCGCATTCAATACGCTGGTCGATCCCAATCTCGAGGTCCGACGCATTCCTGTGGCCGAGGAACTCGGCGCGCCAGGTGCCTATGGCGGCGCGGGCTCCAAGGATGGCTCAATCCCGGGCCGGATGTGGATTAACCTTCGCACTACCGAACTCCATCGCAAATATGATCTGGCCGATCTGACCTATCACGAGACGATTCCGGGCCATGTGTGGGAAGGGGAATATTCCAACACCCTGCCGCTGATCCGTTCAATTCTGGCGTTCAACGCTTTTTCCGAAGGGTGGGCGCTGTACGGCGAACAAATCGCGGACGAGCTGGGCGCTTATGATGATTACAAGGTCGGACGGCTGGGCTACCTCCAATCCCTCGCCTTCAGGGCCTGTCGCATGGTGGTCGATACCGGCCTCCATTCAAAACGCTGGAGCCGCCAAAAATCGGTTGATTTCTTTGTCACCCAGAACGGCAGCAAACCCGATGAAGTCGCCAGCGAAGTCGACCGTTATTGCAGCTGGCCGGGTCAGGCCTGCGGCTACAAGGTCGGTCATAGCGAAATCGTCCGCCAGCGCGGAATTGCGGAAAAATCGCTGGGCAGCGCTTATGATTTCAAGGCGTTCAACGATGCCGTCGTTCTGGGCGGCAATGCCCCGCTAGACGTGATGGCGAAGAATGTAGAACGCT
>JBBKWK010000082.1:0-5695 GCA_037968915.1 Pontixanthobacter sp. | reverse complement strand
AACCGGCCAACGCGGGGCCAATGTCACGGACAAACCTGACGGCTGCTGGCAATACCAGCACGCCGATCATGGTCGGCAACATGCACGCTACCAGTGGCACCGAAATGATTACCGGCAGGCGGTGCGCTCGTTCTTCCGCGCGCAATCGGCGCGCCTCGCGCATTTCACCTGCATAAATCCGCAGGGTCGTGGAAATGCTTGTCCCCAGCTTGTCCGACTGGATCAAAAGTGTGGTGAATGACCGGATTTCCGCAACGCCAGCAATTGTGCTGAGATGCCGTAACGCATCTTCGCGCGAGGCCCCGGCCCGCAGCCGATAGGTGGTCTCAATCAGCATGTTTGCGACCATTGGATGGGTTGTGACCATCTCTCTGCCAACCCGGTCCATGGCAGCTTCAATTCCAAGCCCGGCCTCGACGCAAACCAGTATCAGATCGAGGCAATCGGGAAATCCGTTGATTATTTCCTGACGTCGGCGGTCGGCTTTGGCTCGGACCAGCAAATTGGGTAAGTAGAGACCCAACACTGCGGCAATAGCAGACACAAAATACAGGGTGGTAGCCGAAGAGGGCTCTTCCTTACTGGTAAGGAACAACAGGCAGAAAGCAGGCAGAGCGAAGACCAGGATCAAGCGGGTCAAGGTATAGATTTTGGTTGCGTTCGGCCCTGTATATCCTGCGGCAGCCAATGATATCTTCAATGCATCATTGTCGCTATCCTTCAGGCTCAGGCCGGACTTTTCAACCCGCTGGGCAACCCGTGCCCAGACACTGTCGCGTTCCTCTAGACTTCCGGCTTTGGCACTAGTGAGGCCGCCCGTCTCCTCGATCAGCTTTAGTCCGCCCTTTAAACTTGTGCGGCGAGCCCCCGCTAAAACGAGCACGTAGGCTAAGCCTGCCACCACACCAAAAACCGACAGCAATGCGACGGTGCGGAACAACCAATTGGATGCTGCAAGTTCAATCATGTCAGACCTTCAGATCAATCATTTTACGGATGGTGAATACCCCGATCGCGTAAAGTGACAGCAATACGACAACGCCAACTTTGAAAATAATGTCGTCTGCAACGTCGAGATAGAAAGTGGGGCTGCCGAGAAATGTTGTGACGAACGCAAAAATTGGCAGGGCTGATAGCATCCATGCCGTCATCCGGCCCTCAGAACTCAAAGCGCGAACTTTCAGGAACATCTGTGCGCGGGCACGAATGACATCACTCAAATTCTCGAGAATTTCTGCCAGATTGCCGCCAGTTTCTGACTGCACAGACAGCGACACGACAAACATTTTGATGTCATCGAGATCCCAGCGCTCGGCCAACGCGCGAAGCGCTGATGTCAAATCGGCACCGTAGGAAACTTCGTCGCTGACCAAACCAAATTCTGAACCCAGGGGATCTTCCATTTCCTCGGTGAGCAGGTCGATCGCTGAGGCGATTGGGTGCCCAGACCGCAAGGCGCGCACAAAAATGTCGAGTGCAACGGGAAACTGTTGTTCCATTTTCTGGCGTGTTTTCTGCGCCCTGTAGCGCAGTACAAAAAGCGGTAACCCGCAGGAAACTGCGACCGCAAAGATCACCAGAATTTGTAGCTTGCCGAATGTCAGCGCCAAGCCTGATAAATATGCAAACACAGCGGCTAAAACGAAAACCAGGATAGTCGCAAGGGCCATCCCCATCAGCACCTGGATCGTGGTAAATGGTACTGAAGCGGCAAAAACAATCCGCTGCAATCCCGCCATCATGCCCGATAGTGGCCCTGGCAAATTGTCATAGGCGTTGGGAGCGTTCTTGCGTAATTCGCCCATGATGGTTTCACGATCGGCGCCTTGCCGGATCATTTGCAACCGCTGGTTGATCGCCTTGCGCCGCAAATTCCCGCCGCTGGCTGAGCGCATCAGGAATTGGCTGGCAAAAAACACTGCTACGAACAGCAGCAGCAAAATGAAAATTCTGATGATGACAGGGGTCATAGGCTTAAGCGATCTTCAGTTCGGGCCTGAACAATTCCGATGACAAAGTAATGCCATGCGCTTCCGCCTCAGCCAGGAATTTGGGCCTGATCCCGGTTGCTTCGAAATGGCCTTCGACTAATCCGTCTTCGTCGCGCCCGGTAATCTTGAAGCGGAATATTTCCTGCATGGAGATTACCTCACCTTCCATACCTGTCAGTTCGGATACGCTCATCACTCGCCTGCGTCCGTCGGATAAGCGGCCAACCTGCACCACGACATTAATTGCCGATGCGATTTGCGCACGGGCAGATTTTGGCGTGATTTCGATGCCGCTCATGCCGATCATCTGTTCCACCCGGGACAGGGAATCCCGCGGCGTATTGGCATGGACCGTGGTCATTGATCCGTCATGACCGGTGTTCATTGCCTGCAGCATGTCGAAAGCCTCTCCGGCACGGACTTCGCCCACGATGATCCGATCGGGCCGCATACGCAGCGCATTCTTGACCAGATCTCTCTGGGTGACCTCGCCCTTGCCCTCGATATTGGACGGGCGCGTTTCCAGTCTGGCAACGTGTTCCTGTTGCAATTGCAGTTCGGCTGAATCCTCGATCGTGACGATCCGCTCACGCTCGTCGATATACGATGACAAGGCGTTTAGCAGGGTGGTTTTTCCCGACCCGGTACCGCCGGAGATCAGGACATTCCGCTTTGATGCTACGACGGCGTACAAGACCTGCGCCATTTGCTCCGGAACCGAGCCCAATTCGACGAGGCGATCCATGCTGATCGGGATCTTGGCGAATTTACGGATGGACAGCAGCGATCCGTCAATCGCCAACGGTGCGACAATGGCGTTTACCCGCGAGCCGTCTGCTAGACGGGCATCGACGAACGGCGAAGATTCATCAACCCGGCGGCCGACAGCGCTGACGATTTTTTGAATGATCCGCAGCAAGTGTTTGTCGTTCTGGAAACGGGTCGGTGCTCTCTCAAGCACACCACGACGCTCGACGAAAACGATATCCGGTCCATTGACGAGAATATCGGTGATGGTCTCGTCCTGTAGCAGCGGCTCTAACGGGCCGAGGCCAAGCAGTTCGTCCAGCACATCCTTGACCAGATTTGCGCGCTCTTCACGGTTGAGCGGTTTGTCGAATTGGGTCAGAAGTTCGGGCACAATCGCGGTTATTTCCGCAGTGATCTGCTCGTTAGTGAGTTTGTCGAGCAACGACAGATTGAGTTTTTCCAATAGTGCCTGATGTATGGCCACCTTGATATTTAGCATCCGCGCGGATTCTTCGTCCGCTGCTGGTATCAGAGTAATCGGAGTTCCGTCGGGCGCGGTGGTACCGCCATGCGACAAATCATTGCTTTCAGTAGCTGGCTTGGTCGGACGTTTCAGGTTCCACATCTTGGTCATTTTACCAATCTTCCTTGGAGGGTTTCGGCAAGCAGGAGGATGTCCTTGCCAAACTTGCTCCTTTTTTGGATGTCGAAGGTAAGCAATCCCTGATCCTGCGCATCGGCAATCAGGGCATGGTCTCTGGCAATCGTCCCGGTGACGGGATGATTGATAGCGCGCTCCGCATCGTCCACCTTGATCGTTCCGAACATTTTTTGTTCAGCCTTGTTGATCACCACAGCTACCGCATCACGTTCAAACCCCATCGAAACCAGCAAATCGATCCGGCGTTTGACCTGGCGCAGGCTGGCAAGTTCCAATTCGCCCACCAACAACACCATGTCAGAAGCAAGGATTGCGGAAAGTGCCCAATTTGTGAGATTGGATGGCAAGTCCAGCAGCACCACATCATAGTGTTTCTGGGCCACTCGGATGGCGCGCATCAGCTGGTCGAATTCCATTGCTTCGATTGGCATGATGTCGGTTGGTGCGGCAATCAGATCGACCCCGCCGGCACCTTCGATTTTGACCGCCCGAAACAAATCATCGTCCAGCCGCGTACCGGCCTCCATCAATTCGCTGATCGATAGGCGCGGCGCAGCGCCGAGATATCCGGAGGCGGTGCCATGTTGCAAATCAAGATCGATCAAGCAGGCATTCAACCGCGCGCCCCCTGCCTGCTTTAACGCATATGCCAGATGGGTGGCGATGGTGGTTCCGCCGCACCCGCCGGTGGCTTTTACCATGGAAATTATCGGAGCAAGTCCGGAATTGGCCTCCGCAATCTGGGATTTCGCGGCAACATCCAGCAGGATCGGCTGCAATTCTTCTGCATCAAATGGCAGGCCGACGATTTCGCTAATGCCCTGATGCAACAAAGTGCGCGCGGTGCGCATATCGACGTTGGCCAGGCCAACGATAATCGGCAAATCGGGGAATTGGCGTTTGAGTTGGTCCAGTCGCTCCAGTGATGCAACATTGGTTGGTTCAACCTGCAGGACAGCGACATTGGCGCGGGCTGCATCGGCGCCAGGAATGGCTTCATCAATGGCCAGTGCAACGAATTCGGCATCGGAAGCAAGGCCTTCTATCTCCGCAAACAGATGCGGTTCGGCAAAGAAGATGACGCTCGCAGGAAAACTTACGGCGCTGCTCATGCCCATATCATAAATATCGTCAACTTGGCCCATGTCCCTGCTCAAAATCCTTGTATCAATTTGAATAAGTGCCCGAACCGTCTTCACTGGTCAGCGAATAGGCAAGAGTTGGTAAGTTCATCGTCGCCCCGAAAATAACGCCTGAAATCGGAGAGAATTGCAGATTGTTCACTTCTACGGTCACAATCGGGGCCACATCGGGGCCATTGGGATCGCCAGAAAAGCCAAGACCAGACCAGCTGTAAATTACCCTGACGTTCTGGTTTTGGATCCGACCGTCGATCTGGCGCATCCGATTTACGATAGCGGTGAACGCAGCTGAATTGGCCGCGCCAAAGCTGCCGTTGCAACTTATACTTCCGGCGCCAGTGCAGGTGATGTCCGGGAAAGCGCTCTGCGGCACTGTTTCCCCTTGCGGAACAAGCGGGCTTGCCTGGGTGGCGAAACTGTAATCTGCGAGGCCGGATGGCACTAGATCTGTCACGACGGCCCAGCGGGCACCGACCTGAGTTGCCTTCTCCGCCCGGTTGATCGACCAAGCATACAGGCCGACATCAATGATCCCGACGAAAAACAGCGTGAAAAGCGGCAGCACCAGAGCAAATTCGGCAGCAGAAGCCGCAGACCGGTCAACGATGAAGTTGCGGAGGATTTTCATATGCCCATCACCGCTGCTTGCGAACTTGCATTCACGTTCACGGTTGCATCAAAAGGCCCAAGCGCCCCGAACAAAGTAGGATAGCTCGCGGTTGCACTTACTGTAACAACCCGTGCGCCGCCCGCAGCTCCAGCAAAAATCCCGCCAGTGTTACCCGGGCACGCAACAGTTACGGTTATGTCCGCGTTGGTCCAACCGTAGATCAGCGGCGAACCATTCGCCAGCTTACCTGTGCGGGTCTTTTCCTTGATCAACGTTGCAGTGGCGCCGTTTACGGTTCCAGGGCAGGTATAAGCGGCAAAATTTTGCCGACCGGCAAACCGGGCACCGTCGCGCACGGCCTTGATGATTTTCTGTTCGGTGTAGAAAAAATGCCCTGCTTCGAGTCCGCCGAACATGATAATTAGCAACAGCGGAATCACCAGCGCCATTTCCGCCGCTGCCGCACCGCCCTGATGGCGTTTAAAGGCGCGAAAGAATGTCATTCGATCAAATACGGAACATCTTTTTTGATGCTCTGCCC